>DATMTG010000221.1:0-2562 GCA_035565075.1 Stenotrophobium sp. | reverse complement strand
GGCAAGACCTATTGCGCGATCAACCTGGCGATGAGCATCGCGATGGAGCTCGACCACACCGTGCTGCTCGTCGACGCCGACGTCGCGCGCCCGTCGGTGCTGCGCTCGCTCGGCCTGCCCGCGCACCGCGGCCTGATGGACATCCTGCTGGACGACAAGCTCGACATGGCCGACGTCATGCTGCGCACGAACGTCGACACGCTGTCGATCCTGCCGGCCGGCACCAGCACGCCGCGCGCGACCGAGCTGCTGGCCAGCTCGGCCATGAGCTCGCTGGTCGACGAGATCGCCAACCGCTATCCGGACCGCGTCGTGATCTTCGATTCGCCGCCGCTGCTGCTGACGAGCGAATCGCGCGTGCTGGCTTCGCACATGGGACAGATCGTGATGGTGGTCGAAGCCCAGACGACGACCCAGCACGCCGTCAAGGAAGCGCTGCACCAGCTGGAAGGTTATCAAAACGTCAATCTCATCTATAACAAGACCAGGGAGTTCCCCGGCATCGAAGAAACGTATGACTATCACTACGGCTAATTTGGCCGCGCTCCGGCTCACGCCGCTCGCGCTGGCAGCCCTGCTGCTGTCGACCGACTGCCGGGCGGAATGGAAGGTCAACCCCACCCTCCAAGTGCGTGAATCGTATTCCGACAACGTGGGCAACCAGTCCGACGACCAGGCGCGCGGCAGCTTCGTCAGCGAGGCCGCGCCAAGCCTGAGCGTCACCGGCATCGGCCCGCGCCTGAAATTCGACGGCAGCGCGGAATGGCGCAAATACGCGTACAGCAACACCGACACGCCGAATGTGCGCAACAGCGACCGTCGCTACCAGGCGACGGCCGAAGCGACGGCCGTCAAGGAATTGCTGTACGTGGACGCCAGCGCCAACGGCTCGCGCCAGGCGGTGTCGGCGTTCGGCCCCGTGCCGAACAATTCGTACACGGCCCGCAACGGCACGAACATCAGCACCTGGAGCATCAGCCCCTACCTGCGCCACCGGTTCGGCTCCACGGCCGCGCTGACGGCCCGCCTGTCGCGCGACTCGGTCGAGGGCGGCAACGGCAGCGGCTTCGGCAACAGCCTCGCCACCACGCGCGCGGTCGACGTGACCAGCGGCCCCGCGTTCCCCGATCTCGGCTGGAACGTGCATTATTCGCACCAGGACATGAATGCCCAGCGCTCGGGCGATACGTCGACCGAGAACAGCCTCGTGGGCCTGCAGTACCGCGCGACCCCGCACCTGAGCCTGACCTCCACCGTCGGCTACGACAAGTACGAATACCGCGCGTTCTCCGAAAGAACGCGCGGCCGCGCCTGGTCGGGCGGCTTCATCTGGCAACCGTCGTCGCGCACCAAGGTCGCGGCATCGTTCGGCCGGCGCTATTACGGCAAGACGGGTTCGTTCGACGGCAGCTACCGCACCCAGCACAGCGTCTGGGCGCTGACCTACAGCGACATCGTCATGACGACCCGCTCGCAGTTCCTGCTGCCGGCCGCCGTCGACACGGCGGCCATGCTGGGTCGCCTGTTCGCGGGAGCGTATCCGGATCCGGTGCTGCGCCAGCAGGCCGTGCAGGCGTACATGGCGCAGACCGGCCTGCCGCCAACGCTCGTCGACAGCATCAACTATCTGAGCAACCGCTACATGCGCAACAAGCGCTTGCAGGGTTCCGTGACGTTCAAGGGTGCGCGCAGCAACCTGCTGCTGTCCGTGTTCAAGGAGCGCACGGCCGCGCTGTCGCTGCAGCAGGAAGACAGCGCGCTGCTGCCCGCGCAGCTGAGTTCCCTGAACGAAGACACGAACCAGCGCGGCGCGAGCGCGAATGCCGACTACCGGCTGTCCACGCGGACCTCGGCCCATGCCAACCTGTACGGCGTGAACGTGCAATCGCTGCGCACCGGCATCACCAACGACATCCGCCAGATGAGCGTGGGCCTGAGCAGCCGCTTCGACGCCAAGACCACCGGAGCACTCGACCTGCGCCACACGAAGGGCCGCATCGGCGTGTTCGACAACCGCGACTACCACGAGAACGCCGTCGTGGCCACGCTTAACGTCCAGTATTGAGCCCGCGGAGGCATACGATGTACGAGTCTTTTTACGGATTATCCGCCAAACCTTTCCAGCTGCGCCCGGACCCGCATTTCTTCTTCGGCAGCAAAGGCCACAAGCGCGCCATGGCCTACCTCGAGTACGGCCTGTCGCAGGGCGAGGGCTTCATCGTCATCACCGGTGAAGTCGGCGCGGGCAAGACCACGCTCGTGCGCAACCTGTTCAACCGGCTGCCGTCCGACCAGATCGTCGCCGCCCACATCGTCAACACGCACCTCGACCCGGACGACACGCTGCGCATGGTCGTCTCCGCGTTCGGCCTGCCGTACGAAGGCGCCAGCAAGACGGACCTGCTCACGCGCCTGGAAAAATTCCTGTGCGACGTCGACCACCAGGGCAAGCGCGCCCTGCTCGTGATCGACGAAGCCCAGAACCTGTCCGCGCGCACGGTCGAAGAACTGCGCATGCTGTCGAACTTCCAGACCGACGACAAATCGCTGCTGCAGACCTTC
>DATMTG010000220.1:0-5515 GCA_035565075.1 Stenotrophobium sp. | reverse complement strand
CGATGTCACCGTGACTGCTCCCCAAGATTACAAAGCCACGCTCAACCTGCCGCAGACCTCGTTCCCGATGCAGGCCAACCTCGCCAGGCGCGAGCCGGAGATGCTGGCGCGCTGGCAGCAGGAGAATCTCTACGCCCGGGTGCAGGCCGATACCGCGCAATTGCCGCCTTACGTCTTTGTCGACGGACCGCCCTACGCCAACGGCGACATCCACATCGGCCATGCGGTCAACAAGGTGCTCAAGGACATGGTGGTCAAGTCCGCGCGCCTCAACGGCCATCACGCGCCGTTCGTGCCGGGCTGGGATTGTCACGGTCTGCCGATCGAACTGCAGGTCGAAAAGAAATTCGGCAAGGTCGGCGACAAGCTCGATGCGAAAGCCTTCCGCGAGAAGTGCCGCGAATATGCCGGCGAGCAGGTTGCGCGGCAGCGCGAGGATTTCAGGCGCCTCGGCATCCTCGCCGACTGGGACAAACCCTACCTGACGATGCAGCCGGCGTTTGAGGCCGAGCAGTTGCGCTGCCTCGCGAAAATCGTCGAGCGCGGCCACGTCGTGCGCGGCTTCAAGCCGGTGCACTGGTGCCTGGATTGCGGTTCCTCGCTGGCCGAGGCCGAGGTCGAATACGAGGACAAGAAGTCGTTTGCCATCGATGTGAAATTTGCCGCAGCCGATGTTGCCGATCTGGCCCTGCGGTTCGGGGCGGCGGATGCCGAAGGCGCTGCACTGGTGATCTGGACCACGACGCCGTGGACGCTTCCCGCGAACCAGGCTGTCGCGGTCAATGCCGAACTCGATTACGCACTGGTTGATTTTGCCGATCGCGGTCGCGTCGTGCTCGCCGCCGAACTGGTGGAGAAAACCGCCGCACGCTGGCAGGACGAGGCAAAAATTCTTGCGACCACCAAGGGCCGCGAACTGGAAGGCCTGTTGCTGCGCCATCCGTTTGCGGATCGCGCCGTGCCGGTCATCTGCGGCGGACATGTCACGCTGGAGGCGGGCACGGGCCTGGTGCATACCGCGCCTGCGCACGGTGTGGACGATTACGTGGTGGGCAGGCAGTACAAGCTGCCGGTCGACAATCCGGTCGCCAGCAACGGCAAATTCATCGACGGCACGCCGATCGTCGCCGGGCTGTTCGTGCGCAAGGCCGATGAACCGATCATCGAAAATCTCAGGGCCAGTGGTGCGCTGGCACACCTGTCCGAGATCACGCACAGCTACCCGCATTGCTGGCGCCACAAGACGCCGCTGATTTTCCGTGCCACGCCGCAGTGGTTCGTCAGCATGGATGAAAACGGCCTGCGCGAGCGCGCGATCAAGGCCATCGCCGAGACCCGCTGGATTCCCGCGTGGGGCGAAAACCGCATCCGCGAAATGGTCGCGGGGCGGCCCGACTGGTGCATCTCGCGCCAGCGCACTTGGGGCGTGCCGATGGCGGTGTTCGTGCATCGCGAGACACAGACGCTGCACCCGGATTCGGCGGCGCTGCTGAAGCAGATCGCCGACAAGGTTGAAAGCGGCGGGCTGGAAGCCTGGTTCGGCTCTGCGCCTTCCGACTGGACGGTCGACCCGGCACAGTACGAAAAATGCACGGACACGCTGGACGTCTGGTTCGACTCCGGCGTGGCCCACCAGTGCTCATTCAAGTCCACCAATCCTGCCGCGATCCAGAACGGCGAGGCACCGCAGGCGGACATGTACCTGGAAGGCTCGGACCAGCACCGCGGCTGGTTCCAGTCGTCGCTGCTCACCAGCGTCGCCATGCAGGACCGCGCGCCGTACAAGGCGGTGCTGACTCACGGCTTCACCGTGGACGAACAGGGCCGCAAGATGAGCAAGTCGCTGGGCAATGTCGTCGCACCGCAGCAGGTGCTCAAGACGCTCGGCGCCGACGTGCTGCGGCTGTGGGTTGCGGCCAGCGATTACTCCGGCGAGATCGCCATCTCCGACAACCTGCTCAAGCGCATCGCCGATGCCTATCGCCGCATCCGCAATACCGCGCGCTACCTGCTCGGCAGTCTCAACGGCTTCGATCCGGCGACGGACGCGGTGCCGGTGGCACAGATGCTGGCCATCGATCGCTGGGCGCTGGCGCAGGCGGCCACGCTGCAGGACGAGATCAGGCAGGCCTACGACGAGTCGCAGTTCCATCTGGTCTACCAGAAGCTGCACAACTACTGCGTCGTCGATCTCGGTGGCCTGTACCTCGACGTGCTCAAGGACCGCCTGTACACCTTGCCGGCCACGAGTCTTGCGCGGCGCTCGGCGCAGACCGCGCTGTTCCACATCGCCGAGGCGATGGTGCGCTGGATCGCGCCGATCCTGAGCTTCACCGCCGATGAAATCTGGCAGCTCCTGCCCGGCGATCGCAGCGGTAGCGTCTTCGCACGGCAGTGGCATGCGTTGCCTGCCGCCACGGACACGACGGTGGACTGGGCACGTCTGGCCGAAGTGCGCGAGGCGGTCAAAAAGGTACTGGAGGATCTGCGCGTCAAGGGCGAAATCGGCTCGGGACTCAACGCCGAAGTGACCCTGCATGCCGACGGCAAGCTCGCACAGGCGCTGCAGGGCGTGGGCGATGAATTACGTTTCTGGTTCATCACCTCGGCGGCGACCGTGCAGGCGCCGGATACGCGTGGCGCAGAGGCGACGGCGCTGCAACTGACGAGCGGCGAGACGCTATGGATCGAGGCTGGCGCATCGAAGGCCGCGAAATGCGAGCGCTGCTGGCATCAGCGCGCCGATGTCGGCAGCCACGCCGCGCACCCGACGCTGTGCGGCCGCTGCGTGGATAATGTCGCCGGTACGGGCGAAGTGCGGCGGTTCATTTGACACGGGCGGCATCACACGGGATCTGACGACGCATGTCTTTTCAAACCAAGAATGTCTACTGGCTCTGGCTTTCGGTCGCCGTGATCTGTGTCGACCAGATCACCAAGCAGCTGATCGTCAAATATCTCGACTGGATGGATACGCGTGCGCTGTTGCCGCACCTCAACCTGGTGCACATGAAAAACACCGGCGCGGCTTTTTCCATGTTTCATACCGCGCCGGCGTGGACTTTCGTGATTCTGGGCGTGGCGGTGAGCATCGGCATCCTGGTCTGGATGCGGCGGCACCCGCGCGGCGAAACGCTGATGGCCTGCGCGCTGTCGCTGATCATGGGCGGTGCCCTGGGCAATGTCATCGACCGGGCGGTGCGCGGCTATGTCGTCGACTTCATCGATTTCTACGTCGGCAGCTGGCATTTCGCCGCGTTCAACCTGGCCGATTCGGCGATCACGCTGGGGGCCGGACTGCTGCTGCTGGACATGCTGCTCGAATCGCGGCGTGCCGGAGCCAGGGCCTGAAATGGAAATCCTGCTCGCCAATCCCCGTGGATTCTGCGCCGGCGTCGATCGCGCCATCGAGATCGTCGAGCGCGCACTGGAGCAGCTGGGCGCGCCGATCTATGTGCGCCACGAGGTGGTGCATAACCGCTTCGTCGTCGAGCGCCTGCGCAGCATGGGCGCGGTGTTCGTCGACGAGGTGGACCAGATTCCCGCCGGCGCCACCTGCATATTTTCCGCACACGGCGTTTCGCAGCAGGTCCGCGAGGATGCCAAGGCGCGCAATCTGACCGTCTTCGATGCGACCTGTCCGCTGGTGACCAAGGTCCACATCGAGGTCAAGCGCTATTCGCGCGAGGGCCGCGAGGTCGTGCTGATCGGCCATCATGGCCACCCTGAGGTCGAAGGCACCATGGGGCAGTTCGACGAGTCGCAGGGCGGGCACATCTACCTGGTCGAGACGCCCGAGGAAGTCGCCAGCCTGCCGGTGCGCGACCCGGCGCACATGGCCTACGTCACCCAGACCACGCTGTCGATGGACGACACCAGCCGGGTGATCGACGCGCTGCGCACGCGTTTTCCGCAGATCCACGGGCCGCGCAAGGACGATATCTGCTATGCCACCCAGAACCGTCAGGATTCGGTCAAGGAACTGGCCGCCAACTGCGATGTGCTGCTGGTGGTGGGATCGCGCAACAGTTCGAATTCAAACCGCCTGCGCGAGATTGCCGAACAGCGCGGAATCCCGGCGTACCTGATCGATGGGCCGGAAGATATCCGTGCCGAGTGGCTGACCGCTCATCAGCGGATCGGCGTCACTGCCGGCGCCAGCGCGCCCGAGGTCCTGGTGCAGCAGGTGGTGGCGAGGCTGCGTGAACTGGGTGGCAGGACCGCCACCGAGATGCCGGGCCGGCAGGAACACATCGTGTTCTCATTGCCGCAGGCGCTGCGCGGCGCCGTAAAAAAATCCACGGTCTGAAACGGATGGCGGGCGGCACAAACAGAAAAGCGCCGGTGCGGACTCCGGCGCTTTGGTAAAGCCCGCGATTACTTCTTGTGCCTGGACGGTGCGGATTTCCCGGCGGCTGCCTTGGACTGCTTGGTCGCACCCTTGCTGATCACCTTCACGTGAGCCGGCTTGTTCAGCACGACGAACTCGACGCGGCGGTTTTCGGTGCGGCCCTCGGCGGTCTTGTTGCTGGCGACCGGGTGCTCTTTACCGAAGCCCCTGGCCACGAGCTTGTCGCCCTTGATGCCCTTGCCGATCAGGTAGCTGCGCACAGCCTCGGCGCGCTTCTTCGACAGCTTCTGGTTGTATTTAGCGGAACCCACCGAATCGGTGTAGCCATTGATCTCGATGTTGAGTTCAGGCTGTCCGTTCAGGGCCGCCGCCACCTCGTCCAGTGTCTCGCGCGAAGGTGCGGTCAGGCTGTCGGAATTGAACTCAAAGTTGACGCCGCGCAGGATCACCGTCTGCTGCACGATGCAACCGCTGGCATCGACGTGGAAGCCATGCGGGGTATTCGGGCACTTGTCGAGACTATCCGGCACGCCGTCGCCATCCTGGTCGATGACACGTGGTTCCCGAGCGGCTGCCACTGCTGCAGCCGGTGCGGCCACGGCCACCGCGGCCGCCGGTGCGGCGCCGAAGGAATAGCGCAGGCCGGCCATCACCGACTGCACCTGGTAACGGGCTTCTCCGCCCGCGAGGTAATTGTGATCGGTGCGCAGGAAGCGGTAATCGATCGAAGCCGTCAGGTTGCGGGTCAGGTCATAGCCGAAGCCGGCGCCAGCCTGGTAGGCGAAGGCGCTGTCGTGTCCGTTGACGGCGGGCGAGCTGACCGTCGGACGGGCATAGCCGAGGCCGGCGCCGATGTAGGGGTGCACGACCGAGAACAGGCCGCGGTTGGTTTTCACGTCGTACCACATGTTGGCCATCGCGGATTCGGCCTTGACGTGGCCATTGCCGCCCGAGGCCGCATCGAGTTCGTTACGGCGGAAATCCAGTTCCAGTTCCGGGCGCAGGCCATTTTCAAAAGCGTAACCGCCGGTCAGGCCACCGACCCAGCCGGTGTTGAAGGAGGCGCCCGCCGTGCTTTTCTCGAAATTCGCGCCGCCTTCGGCGCCGAGATACGGGCCGCTGCCAGCCAGGGCGGCCAGTGGCAGTGTCGTCAGCGCGCAGGCT
>DATMTG010000219.1:0-3043 GCA_035565075.1 Stenotrophobium sp. | reverse complement strand
CAATGCAGCATTTGTTGCAGCGCATCATAATGAACCCGAAACGGCTTGTCAACAGGCCCTGTGCGGGCCGCGTCGAATCCGCCCTTCACCCGGGATTTCATGCCGTCAGAACCGGGCGCCCGGGCCCGGGACGATCAACGGCAACTCTAGTATCTTCGCAGCCATGAACAATCTTCTGAAACGCTTGAACACCTGGCTCTGGCACAGCCACGGCAGCCAGAACCCGGCCGAGCGACGGCTGCTGCTGTTCGGGCGCTATGTCTACGCCCTGATTCACGATCTTTTCGAAGGCCAGATCTCGATGCGGGCGATGGGCCTGGTCTACACCACCCTGCTGTCGCTGGTACCGATCCTGGCGCTGGCGTTTTCGGTGCTCAAGGCGCTGGGCGCGCACGACACGCTGGCGCCGATGCTGCTGGAATTCCTGAGTCCGCTCGGCAACCAGGCCCAGGAACTGACCAACAACATCCTCGGCTTCGTCGAGAAAATGAAAGTCGGCGTGCTCGGCTCCCTCGGCGTCAGCCTGCTGCTGTACTCGGCAATTTCCCTGATTCAGAAAGTCGAAGAAAGCTTCAATTACATCTGGCGCATTTCGCGACCGCGGCCGATCTCGCAGCGCGTCAGCGAATACCTGTCGGTGCTGATGGTGGGACCGCTGCTGGTGTTCTCGGCGATCGGCATCACCGCGACCATCGCCAGCAGCCGCGTCGTCGCCCACATCACCGCCATCGAGCCGTTCGGCCTGCTCTACTACATGCTGAGCAAGCTGTTGCCGTATCTGCTGATCGTCGGCGCCTTCACCTTCCTGTACAGCTTCGTCCCCAATACCCGCGTGCGCTGGCGCGCAGCGCTGGGCGGCGGCCTGTTCGCCGGCCTGCTGTGGCAGTTCAGCAGCGTCATGTTCGCGTCGTTCGTCGCCAGCTCGACCAACTACAACGCCATCTATTCCGGCTTCGCCATCATGATCTTCCTGCTGATCTGGCTGGACCTGGGCTGGCTGATCCTGTTGAGCGGCTGCCAGCTGGCGTTCTACCTGCAACACCCCCAGCATCTGGCACCGCAGCGGATCACGCCGGCGCTGTCCTCGCGCGGCACCGAATTCCTGACGCTGATGATCATGGCTCTCTGCGGCCGCCGCTTCATCGATGGCGAACCCGGCTACACCCAGGACGAACTGGCGCTGGCGCTGGAAGCGCCGCCCGCGCACGTATCGCAGGTGGTCGATGTGCTGCTGCAACAAAACCTCCTGGTCGAGTCGGGCGACAAGCAGACGCGCCTGATCCCCGGGCTCGACCTCGACTCCATCGAACTGTCCAGGCTCTGGCGCCTGGCCCGCGCAGGCACCACACCGCTGCCGCATCCGCATATTCCGCCGGAACAGCGCGTGCTGCGCCTGCTGGACGACAGCGAGGCCCGCTTCGAATCCGCGCATGGCAATCAATCGCTGCGCGCCTTCATCCTCGAGCAGGCGGCAGGCGCCGACACACCCGGGGCAACATGATGGATCAGCAAAAAACCAACGCGGAAAAAATCTGGCTGAGGGAATATCCGCCCGGCGTGCCTGCGGAGATCGACGGCAGCGCCTATCACTCGCTGGCCGACCTGATCGATCAGAGCATCAACCGCTTCCGCAACCAGTGCGCGTATGTCTGCATGGGCGTCGAGCTGAGCTACGACGACCTCGACCGCTACAGCCAGGATTTCGCCTCGTACCTGCAGAACGTGCTCGGCCTCAACAAGGGCGACCGTGTCGCACTGATGATGCCCAACCTGTTGCAGTACCCGGTTGCGCTGTTCGGCATCCTGCGCGCGGGACTGGTGGCGGTGAACGTGAATCCGCTGTACACCCCGCGCGAGCTGGAACACCAGCTCAGGGACAGCGGCGCGCAGGCCATCGTCATCGTCGAGAATTTCTGTCACACGCTGCAGGCCGTGCTGCCGAAATTGTCGCTGAAGAAAGTCATCACCACGCAGATCGGCGACCTGCATCCGTTCCCGAAGAACCTGCTGGTCAACTGGACGGTGAGGTATCGCCGCAAGATGGTGCCGAAATGGCAGATCGCCGACACCATCCCGCTGCGCACCGCGCTGGTGCGCGGCAAGGCGCAGCCCTACAGCCGCCTGGCACTGACGCCTCAGGATACCGCTTTCCTGCAGTACACCGGCGGCACCACCGGCCTGTCGAAAGGCGCGCAACTGCTGCACGGCAATGTCGTCTGCAACATCCTGCAGATGCGCGTCTGGATGACCGGCGACATGACTCCGGGCGAGGAGTGCATCGTCACCGCCCTGCCGCTGTACCACATCTTCGCGCTGGCGCTGAACTGCCTGGTATTCATGTCCATCGGCGCAAAGAACGTCCTGATCACCAATCCCCGCGACCTGCCCGGTTTCGTCGCCGAGCTCAGAAAGCACCGCGTCACCGCCTTTACCGGCGTCAACACCCTGTTCAACGGACTGCTGCACACCCCGGGCTTCGAGAAGCTGGATTTCACCCCGCTGAAGCTGGTGGTGGGCGGCGGTTCGGCGATCCAGAAATCGGTGGCACAGCACTGGCGCGAAGTGACCGGCAAGCCGCTGACCGAAGGCTATGGCCTGACCGAGACCTCGCCCGCCGTCTGCTTCACCCCCTTGACCAAACCCGAGTGGAACGGCTCCATCGGCGTACCGTTGCCGTCCACGATGGTCAGCCTGCGCGATGACGACAACCGCACCGTGCCGCAGGGGCAGCCCGGCGAACTCTGCGTCAAGGGCCCGCAGGTAATGGCCGGTTACTGGCAGAAGCCGGAAGAGAACGCCAAGGTTTTTACCACCGACGGCTATCTCAAGACCGGCGATATCGCAGTGATGGACGCGCACGGCTACATCACCATCGTCGACCGCAAGAAAGACATGATCCTGGTGTCAGGCTTCAACGTCTATCCCAACGAAATCGAAAGCGTGGTGGCGCAATGCTCCGGCGTGCTGGAATGCGCCTGCATCGGCGTGCCCGACGACAAGACCGGCGAGGCGGTGAAAGTCTTCGTGGTGAAAAAAGACCCGG
>DATMTG010000218.1:0-10367 GCA_035565075.1 Stenotrophobium sp. | reverse complement strand
GTATCATCGCCGCGCATTTTTCCCCCAACGGACGGATCAACGTGGAACCGACACTCGCCCAGCGCGTGGGCCGCATCAAGCCCTCCCCGACACTGGTTGTCACCGCCAAGGCCGCAGAACTGCGTGCGCAGGGCAAGGATGTGTTGTCCCTGGGCGCGGGCGAACCGGATTTCGACACGCCGGCGCACATCAAGGAGGCCGCGCAGCAGGCGATCCGCGACGGCGTCACCAAGTACACCGCGGTTGGCGGCACGCCGGCGCTGAAGAAGGCGATCATCGCCAAGATGAAGCGCGACAACGGTCTCGACTACAAGCCGAACCAGGTCATCGCCAGCAGCGGCGGCAAGCAGGCCTGCTACAACCTGTGCCAGGCGCTGCTCAACGCCACCGATGAAGTCATCATCCCGGCTCCGTACTGGGTGAGTTACCCGGACATGGTGCTGCTGGCCGACGCGACGCCGGTGATCCTGTACACCACCGCCGAGACCCGCTTCAAGATCACGCCGGCGCAACTCGAGGCCGCGATCACGCCGCGCACGCGCATGATCTGGCTGAATTCGCCGAGCAATCCTTCCGGCATGGCCTACACCCGCGCCGAACTGGCCGCGCTGGGCGCGGTACTGCGCAAGCATCCGGACATCGTCATCGCCAGCGACGACATGTACGAGAAGATCCTCTGGAGCGGCGAGGCCTACAGCAACATCATCAACGCCTGCCCGGATCTTTACGATCGCACCGTGATCATCCACGCGGTGTCCAAGACCTATTCGATGACCGGCTGGCGCCTGGGCTGGGCCTGCGGACCCGCGCACATCATCACCGCGATGACCGACATCCAGTCGCAGTCCACTTCCAATCCCAATTCCATCGCACAGGTCGCAGCGGCAGCGGCGCTCGATGGCGACCAGGCCTGCGTGACCGAAATGGTCGCCGCGTTCAAGGCGCGTCACGACGCGCTGGTCGCCGACCTCAACACCGTGCCGGGCGTCAAGTGCCTGAGCGGCGACGGCACGTTCTACGTATTCCCCAACGTCGAGGGCCTGATGAAAAAGCTCGGCGTCGCGACCGACCTGGAACTGGCCGACCTGCTGCTGCAAAAGGCGCTGGTCGCACTGGTGCCGGGTTCCGCCTTTGGTGCGCCGGGACATGTGCGACTGTCATTCGCCACCAGCGACAAGGTGCTCAAGGGCAGCGTCGAACGCATCAAGGCGCTGGTCAAGGGTTGACCGGATCACGTGACGGGGCCGTCCGCTCCGCCACGTCTTCCAAGCGTTGCGTCCGGCGGGATGTGACACTACAATTCGCGTCCCCAAACGATCCGCGATAGCTCAGTTGGTAGAGCAAGTGACTGTTAATCACTGGGTCCCTGGTTCGAGTCCAGGTCGCGGAGCCAGATAAAACGAAGGACCTGCAGCGATGCAGGTCCTTTTTCATTTGTGCGCGGTCCGAAGAGTCGGCCGTCAACCGGCAATCATCACTTCGGCCGCTGGTCTGCGCGCAGCAGAAGGGTCATGTAGCCCAACTCTTCCGACTGATGAAACGCCATCTGCGCCGCTAGCGCACGTACGGCGGGAACCCGTGCATTGTGCGCGGCGAACAGCGCCATCGGCAGGCCGCCCTGGTGATGCCGGATCATCAATTCCAGGAACAGACGGTCGCGTGGCTCGCCATCCAGTGCGCGCAGCTGGTTGAGCGCTTGGCTGGTCGCCATGCCCGGCATGCCGCCGGGTGCGGTCTGGCAATCGATCAGGTAGCGGGCCAGGGCGGGATCCGGTGGCGCTTTTCCGAGCAGCATCCAATCCATGCTGCGCGTGCCGGGCAGCAGCGGTTTGTCCCAGAGCCGCAGCCAGCCCTGCATCTGGCCGATTTCGAGCAATTGCGCGGTCTGTATCGAGCGTACCAATCCCAGCAGCCTGGTGGTTCCGCGCGACTGCATGATCTGGGTCATCACCACGGCCTGATCGTGATGCCGGGACATGAACTGCGCAAAGCCGACATCCACCGGCCCCGGGAGTACCGGCGACGAGGCGGACCGTGCCCGCAGCGATGCGTGCGCAAGATACCAGCCGCCTGCCGCAAACCCGGCCAGCAGGGCCAGTGACAGCACCAGGCCGATGCGCCATCCGGTCTTCAATGGATGGGATACACGCCGTTGGTGAAGTCCAGCACCATGAAGCCGTTGTCCATGCAGGTCACCCACAACTGGTTACCGACGAAACGCGGCGGCGAGCTGCACCAGTCGGCGCTGAGGTTGCCGGAGACCGGGCCGGTGCCGGCGTTGGCGACGAGGTTGGGCAGGTTGGCGACGAACGATCCGATGTAGCGTGCGTCGGTGGTGCCGGTGCCGACGGAAGCCCCGGAGGTCGAGGTGTACAAGTCCGAGATCGGCGGCAGCAGCCCGCCGATCCAGGCGTGCAGGGAGTGCTGCAGGCTGAGGCCCTTGCCGGTCTGCGCGGGCGGGTTGTAGTAGGCGATCTCACGGACGGCCAGCGGGTCGGTGACATCGAACACGCGGATGCCGGACTGGAAGTAGCCGCAGGCCAGTGCCGTGGGATTGGTCGGCCGGTCGACGGTGCAGTAATGCGACTCGTAGCCGAAAGCGCCATCGCCAACCGTGTCTGCGGTCCGCAGCGCGGCGTTCTTCAGCAGCTGGATCTGCAACTGGATCTGGTTGACGATCTTCGGGTGTGCCGGGTCGGAAATGTCGATGATGTGAATGCCCTCGGAGTCGAATTCGTCCGGCGCAATCAGATAGGGTTTGCCGCCCCAGCTCACCGGCAGCGCATGCTGGGCGCAGCTGAGGGCGTTCCAGGTGACGGCGCCGATCTGTCGGATCGACGGCACGGCCTTGCGGCTCTGGATGTCACTGACGTCGAGGATCGCAACACCGCCTGGCAGGCAGGTGCCCAGGTACAGGGTGTTGCCATCGGCGCTGAACTCGACGCCGTGGTTGGCGGGAAACCCGGCAAACCCGGTGTAGACGATCTGCGGAGACTTCGGGTTGCTCACGTCGATGGCGGTGATGGAGCCGGCGGCGGTGCCGGTGGCCCAGTATGTCTTGCCATCGGGCGACCAGTTGCCTTCGTGGCCGAGGACATTGTCCGGCAACTCCAGGCTGGTGTTGCCGATCGCGTTGGTCTGGACCGGATGGGCGCAGTCGGAGATGTCGTAGACATCGAAGAACCCGCCGCCCACGAGCGGGCCCACGGCAACGCCGCCGAGCAGCTTGCGCGGGGCATTGACCTTGAGCGATTCCCAGGTCCCGATCAGCATCGACGGCCCGGTGAGGTTGGCGCTGAGCACCGGCTGTGCCGGATCGGTGGCGTCGACCACCAGCACGCCGGGATTCGCCGACACGGCCTGCAGCGGGTCGAGCAGCGTGCCGCTGGTCGACATGTATGCGCAGGTGTCGAAGGACGGGCTGACCACGCTGGCGCCGGTCCCCTGATATTGCCCGACCAGTTGCAGGTTGCAGCGATAGCCCTGCAGGTTGCGACCATCCTGGCGGTCGGCCAGCGGCACCTGTCCCTGCAATCCGGTTTCGGGCAAGGAGCCCGGGCCACAGGCGGCCAGTGCCACGGCTTTGCCGCTGTCCTGCAGGCTGACGGGGCCGCTGTTGCTGCAAGCGGTGACGAGCACAGCCATCATGATGATGGCGCAGGGGACATGCCACATCCCTGATCTGATCCGCATGACCCTCTCCCAAGTGAAATTTTGCATGCCGGCCGGGCACCCGCCGCCCATCCTGATACTACAGCAATCCGGTCGCGCCCCCGTTGGGGGTGGCACTGTCGCTGCGTCCCGCTAAACTGCCGGCTTTCGTCATGCCGCAGCGACCCATTCATGAAAGCAGCCATCGTCCATTCGTTCGACCACCCGCCGAAGCTTGGTGAAATCGACGCGCCGACAGCCCGCGAGGGCGAAGTGCTGGTCAGTACGCGCGCCGCCGCGATCAGCCAGCTGGTGCGCGCACAGGCCGCCGGCAAGCACTACAGCAGCGGCCGTCACCTGCCGATGGTGCCGGGAGCCGATGGGGCCGGCCGGCTTGCCGACGGCCGGCGGGTCTATTTCGCGTTTCCACGGCCGCCGATCGGGACGATGGCGGAACGGGTGGCGGTCAGGGCGACACTGTGTGCGCCGATCCCGGACGAGGTCGACGACGTCACGGCCGCGGCCATCGGCAATCCGGGCATGTCGTCGTGGGCCGCGCTGACGTCGCGTGCACGGTTCAGGCGCGGGGAGTCGGTGCTGGTCAACGGCGCGGCAGGCGCATCCGGCCGGCTGGCGATCCAGATTGCCAAGCACCTGGGTGCGTCCCGCGTCATCGCCACCGCGCGCAATCCCGCGGTCGAGCCGGACTTGCGTGAGCTCGGCGCGGACACGTTCATCGCGCTCGACCAGCCGGCCGAGAAACTGGTGGTGGCATTTCGCCATGAAATGCAGGCGGCGGGCGTCGACGTGGTGCTGGATTATCTCTGGGGGCCGCCGGCCGCTTGCATCCTTGACGCTGCGGCCGGGCACGGCTCCGCCGAGGCGGCGCCACGCATCCGCTTCGTCAACATCGGCTCGCTGGCGGGTGCCGCCCTCCCGGTGGCCGCCGGCCTGCTGCGCAGTTCCGGCCTGGAACTGCTCGGCAGCGGTCTGGGCAGCGTGTCCCACGAAGAGCTGGTGAAGATCGTCGGCGAACTGATGCAGGTCGTGAAATCCGCACAGCTGAAAATCGACGCCACGCCGGTGCCGCTGCAGGATGTCGAAGCCGCGTGGGGGCGCACAACGGCCGAGCGCATGGTGCTGACGTTTTAGCCGGCCTTGCCGGCACGGCCAGGGAGTCGTGACGGGCTAAAGTTTCCGCGAGGACTGCCGATCTAAAGAGCCGGGTCAATCTGCTCAGGAGTCTGCGCAGCATGCCGGAATGGCCGGTGATGCTGCCCGAGAAACGTGGTCGCCGCTTCGCACACGCCGCCATTGCGTCCGATTACCGCCGCCGTGCTGCTGGTGATGGCGCTGTTCCTGTGCGCGTCGTGGCTGACCGCGCGCAGCTACACGGACCTGCACGCGCTGGTGTCCAGGGAACTGGAATTGCGCTACCTGTCGGGACGGCTGCTGTACCTGCATCAGCAGATGGCGGAATCGGTCCGGCTCGCGGCCGAGACCGGCTCGCCCGACTGGCAGGAACGTTATCGCGCGGTCGCGCCGCAGTTCGCGGACCTGGAGCGCCGGGTGGTGGCGATTGCACCGGGCGCGACGGTGCTGGATTCACCGACCTGGATCGCCAGCGCGGAATTGGCGGTCACCGAGGCGCAGGCTTTTACCCTCGTGCGGCGTGGTGAAAGACGGCAGGCGGTGGCCCTGCTGTCCGCTCCGGAGTACCGGCAGCGCGAGGCGGCGTACGTCAAGGGTCTGGAGGTGATGGCCGCCGACATGATGAGCCAGGCGCAGTCGCAGCTGGCGATCGAGCGCAAGGGGGTGTTCGCGGCGGCGCTGCTGGAACTGGCGCTGCTCGCGGCGCTGGCCGGTGCGTGGGTCTGGATCGCGCGCATCGTCAGGGGATACCTGCAGGCGGTGCAGTCGGCAGAGCGGGCGCTGGCGGACAGTAATCGCGAACTGGAGCGGCGCGTCGCCGCCCGAACGGAACAGCTCACCAGGCTCAATGCGCAACTGCGCGACGAGATGACGCAGCGCTCGCTCATGGAGGCGGAGCTGCGACAGGCGCAGAAACTCGAGGCGGTCGGGCGGCTGGCCGCCGGCGTCGCGCATGAAATCAACACGCCCATCCAGTTCGTCAGCGACAGCTGCCATTTCCTGCGCGATGCCGGTGGCGAGGTACTGGCTGTGCTGGGCAGGGAAGGGGCGGCGCTGGCCGCGCTGGAGGACGGCCGCATGAACGCGGCGCAGGCGCTGCAGGAAATCCATGCGGCACGCGGCGCGGCCGAGCTGGATTTCCTGGCCGAGAACATGCCGCAGGCCACGGTGCGCGCGCTCGAGGGTCTGGACCGGGTGACGCAGATCGTCCGCTCGATGAAAGAGTTATCGCATCCGGGAAACCGCGAGTGGATCGCGACCGATCTCAATCGTTCGATCGAAAACACCCTGACCCTCGCGCGCAACGAGTACAAATACGTGGCTGACGTGCAGACCGATCTCGCGGCCCTGCCGCCCGTCGCCTGCCTGCCGGGAGAGCTGAACCAGGTGGTGCTCAACCTGGTCGTCAATGCGGCCCATGCCATCGCCGAGGCAAACCAAGGGCATGAGCGGCGCGGGACGATACGCATCCGGACCGCGCTGGAGGGTGGCGATGTGCGGATCGACGTCGAGGACGATGGCTGCGGTATCCCGGAAGCCATACGCGACAAGATTTTCGAGCCGTTCTTCACGACCAAGGAGATCGGCAGGGGCACGGGACAGGGGCTGGCCCTCGTCCGCACGGTGATCGTCGATCATCATCGCGGAACCATCGAGGTGACGTCGCAGCCTGGGCAGGGCACCACGGTGACGATCCGCATCCCCCTCGATGCGCAGGGTGCCGCAGGGTTGCCACAGGTCGCATGAACGAGACGAACCGATATGAATGAAAATAACTTACCCGCGATCCTGTGCGTCGACGATGAGCCGAACGTCCTGACCGGCCTGTCGCTGAATTTGCGCCGGAGCTACACCGTGCATACCGCGATCTCGGGTGCGCAGGGGCTGAAAATCCTGCAAGAGCAGCCGGACATCGTTGCCGTCATGTCGGATATGCGGATGCCGGTCATGAACGGCGCCCGCTTCCTGCAGGAAGCGCGCAAGCTGGTGCCGGATGCGCCGCGCATCCTGCTGACCGGCTATGCCGATCTCGAAACGGCGATGATGGCGGTCAACGAAGGCCAGATTTTCCGGTTCCTGGTCAAGCCGGCGGCGCCGGCGGTGATGCTCGCCGCCTTCGATGCCGCGCGCATACAGCATCGCCTGGTGACCTCCGAACGGGTACTCCTGGGTCAGACCCTGAAAGGCGCCGTCAAGGCCCTGAGCGACGTCCTGTCCCTGGCCAGTCCGCAGATGTTCGGCGATGCCGCACGCATCAAGCGGCTGGCGGTGCAGATCGCGGACCGCCTGGTCCCCGAGCACCGCTGGGCGGTCGAGGTGGCGGCAATGCTGGCGCCTCTGGGGAGTATCGCCCTGCCGGACGACCTGGCCGCAAAAATCCAGGAAGGCCGGCAGCCGACCGCAGGCGAAAAGGCCATGATCGGACGGATTCCGGCGCTGACCGACAAGCTGCTGTCCAGCATTCCACGACTCGAGAGCGTGCGGGCGATGCTGGCCCTGCGCGACAAGCCCACGATGCCGGCCGCGTCCGACCTGCCCGAGGCCGATGGCGAGGCCGTACGCCTGGGCGCATCGATCCTGCGTGCGGCCATGGACTTCGATGAACTGGAGTCGGGCAACACCGCTGCCGTGGCCATCGCGATCCTGCGGGCCCGGGCCGGGCGCTACGATGCCGGCGTGCTGGCAGTGCTCGAGCAGTTGCGCGGCGACGGCAGCCCGCAAAGAAAGGTCTGCGAAATTCCGCTCAGCGCACTGCAGGCGGGCATGGTCATCGCCGCGGACGTGCGGCTGCCGGGCGGCGTGCTGCTGGTGGCGCGCGGGTTCGAGGTGTCGCCCGGGCTGGTGGAGCGCCTGCTCAACATGAACGTCAATCCGCTGACCACCCGGGTCTGCGTCTACGACGAACCGGCCGGAGTGCCCGGCTAGCCGACCCATAAAAAAACCCGCCGGATCGCTCCGGCGGGTCCAGTCCTGATGCGGATTGTTAACCGCTTCTTATTCTTTCGGCTTCAGTTCGACGCGACGGTTCTTCGCGCGATCTTCCGCAGTGGTGCCTTCGACCAGTGGCTGGGTCTTGCCATAGCCCACCGGGGTCATGCGGTCGGCGGCCACGCCCTGGGCGGTCAGGTAGGTCTTCACCGCCTGGGCACGGCGTTCCGACAGGCCCATGTTGTAGGAATCGCTGCCGACGTCGTCGGTGTGGCCGGCCACTTCGACCTTGACCTCCGGGTAGGATTTCAGGGTTTCGGCGGTCTGGTCGAGGATGCCCTTGGAGTCGTCGGTCAGGCGCGCCGAGTCGAACTCGAAGTTGACGCCCTTGAGCACGAAGGCGCTGTTGGCGGCGCAACCGTTGGCATCGACGGCTTCGCCGTCCTTGGGCGTGCGGCAGTCATGGATCAGCGCGCAGCCGTTGGGCAGGACCTTGGCACCAGCCGGGGTGTGCGGACATTCATCGACATCATCCGGCACGCCGTCGCCATCGCTGTCCAGCGGGCAGCCTTCGGCGTTGACCTTGGTGCCTGCGGGGGTGTTGGGGCACTTGTCGGCGCTGTCGGGCACGCCGTCGCCGTCGGTGTCGGCCTCGACCGGCGGAGCGACCGGCTCGGTCACTGCCACTTCGGGTGCGGCCGGCGGCGGCGCCTCTTCGACCACGCCCAGCGGAATCAGCAGGCCGAGGTTGAACACGCCGTCATAGAACGCGCTCTTGTCGCCGCTGTGGATGCCGGCCTGGTCGCGGAAATGTCCGTCCATCTGGTAGCGCGCTTCGGCGCGCAGCAGGATGCGCTTGGTGATCGGATAGAGATAGCCCGCGCCGACGTTGAATACCGTGCTCTTGTAGTTGGCGATAGGGCCGGGCAGGTTGTCGCCGGCGCCGTAGGCAGCGCTCAACACGCCGTACAGGCCGGGCACGCTGGACAGCGGGAACAGCATGAAGCCGACGCCGATGCTGCTCAGCTTGAAGTTGCCGGAGTAGCCGGGGGAGCTGGTGGCATTGACGCGGTCGCTGGGGCGCATGCGCGAATATGTGCCCATCAGTTCGATGTTGAGGCCGTCGGTCATTTTCTTGCCGACCGTGATGGTGCCGCCGTAGCCGTCCTTGGTGCCGCGGTCCTTGTCGGTCAGCGTGTAGGAGAACATCGGCGAGACGTAGAACGACTTTCCGGGGATGGGCGAGGCGGCATGGCCACCGCCACTGTCGTCGTCCTGCGCGAGCGCGGGCATGGCGACCGCCAGACTCAGGAGCGCGGCCAGCAGACCAATACGGTATTTCATATGTTCTCCCCTTGCGATTTCGACAGCAGTTAGGTTTTCCCGCGCAAATCATAACAGGCCGCAAGGTCAGCGGCCCGCTCAATTTTCCGTTTTTTAACACGGTGCCAACCGGGCTTACAACTGCATGGAGCGGGTCGAGGCGGAACATGCCGGCGGAACCGCTATACTTCGCGCCCTGAAAATCGTCCCGTGCCCATGGAACCCAACCAGATCAGAAGCGAGATAACAGCCCTGCGAGCGCGTTTCGACGCGCTCCGGGGCTATCTTTGACTACGACGTCAAGCGCGACCGGCTCGCCGAAGTCGTCGCCGAGATGGAGCGCCCCGAGTTCTGGAGCGACAACAAGCGCGCCCAGGAAATCGGCCGCGAGCGCGCCAAGATCGAGGATGTGCTGAAGCCGATCGACAAGGCCGATGGTGGTCTGCGTGATGCCGCCGAACTGCTGGACATGGCCGAGGCCGAGCAGGACAGCGCCACCGTCGCCGAGGTCGAACGCGACGTGCAGGCGCTGGGCAAGCTGGCGGACGAGATGGAATTCCGCCGCATGTTTTCCGGCGAGATGGACAACACCAACGCCTACCTCGACATCCAGGCCGGCTCCGGCGGTACCGAGGCGCAGGACTGGGCCGAGATGCTGTTGCGCATGTACCTTCAGTGGGCCGACGACAAGGGCTTCAAGGCGGAGCTGATGGAATGCTCCGCCGGCGAAGTCGCCGGCATCAAGTCTGCCAGCGTCTATGTCCAGGGCGCCTACGCCTTCGGCTGGCTGCGCACCGAGATCGGCGTGCATCGCCTCGTGCGCAAATCGCCGTTCGACTCCGGCAACCGCCGGCACACGTCATTCGCTGCGGTATTCGTGTCGCCGGAAGTGGACGATGATTTCGAGATCGAGATCAATCCGGCGGACATCACCGCTGTCACCTATCGCTCGTCCGGCGCCGGCGGTCAGCACGTCAACAAGACCGAATCGGCGATCCGGCTCACGCACGAGCCCAGCGGCATCGTCGTCGCCTGCCAGACCCAGCGCAGCCAGCACGCCAACCGCGACCGTGCGATGAAGATGCTCAAGGCCAAGCTCTACGAGCGCGAGATGGAAAAGCGCAACGCCGCCAAGCAGGTGGTCGAGGATTCCAAGTCCGACATCGGCTGGGGCAGCCAGATCCGTTCCTACGTGCTCGACCAGTCGCGCATCAAGGACCTGCGCACCGGCGTCGAGATCGCCGACACCGCGCGCGTGCTCAATGGCCACCTGGATCCGTTCATCGAGGCCAGCCTCAAGCAGGGGCTATGAT
>DATMTG010000217.1:0-7619 GCA_035565075.1 Stenotrophobium sp. | reverse complement strand
TTGACGCTTGGGGTCGGACGCGGATTACAGGCTGCGCTCGCGCGTGATCAGCCACTTGCCCTTGATCAGCTCCAGGTCGAGTTCCTTCTTGCTCTTGTCGGAGTAGGTGTTCGACTTGTAGTCCTGCGTGAAGGTGGCGGTCGCCTTGTTGGCGCCCTTGGACTTGACCTGCAGGTCGGCGAGCTTGAGTTCGATGCTCTTGGCCTTGCCGACGCGTTCCTTGCGCTGCTTTTCCCAGGCGGCGTGGCTGCCCTTTTCCGGCTTGAAGCCCGGGGCGTAGGCGGCGAGATACTTGCCGACATCGCGGGACTGCCAGGCGGCCGCCCATTCGTTGACCGCGTCGGCGGCGGGCTGGTTGTCGGCCTTGGCCACGGCGACGGGTTGCGGGGCGACGGTGGCGGCGGGTTTGACGTGCCCGTGCGAGCAGCACGCCGACAGGCCCAGGGTCAGCAGGGCGGTGATCCACACTTTGTTCAACATTAGAAATCTCCTTTTTCCTGTTTGTGTTTCAAGTCCTGCCGGATTGAACGGCAGTGACAGGCATCGTGCAGTGAAGTGTTTCAGAGCCGGCGCGGTAGATGGGACTGAATATCCGAACGCTTCCTGAAGCCCCCGCTCCCCTGCTGGGGATGGAGGTTAACCCAGCTTAAGGCATAACCCAAATCGCCGGGGCTCCGGGTGTTACCGCGCGGTGCCGGAGCCCTTTCGCAGCTCGAATTTCATGACCTTGCCGGAGGCATTGGTCGGCAGCGCGGCGACCACTTCGACCTGGCGCGGCACTTTGTAATTGGCCATGCGTTCGCGGCACCAGGCGATGAAGTCCTTTTCGGCGATGGACTGGCCGAGCCGTACGACGACGTAGGCCTTGCCGACTTCGCCCTGGCGTTCGTCCGGCACGCCGACGATGGCGACCTGCGCCACCGCCGGATGTGCGGCGATGAGGCGCTCGATCTCGGCCGGGTAGCAGTTGAAGCCGCCGGTGATGTACATGTCCTTGAGGCGGTCGGTGATCTTGAGATAGCCGCGGCCGTCGAGGATGCCGATGTCGCCGGTATGCAGCCAGCCGTCGGCGTCGATGGCCTTGCCGGTTTCTTCCGGGTCGTCGAGATAGCCCTGCATGACGTTGTAGCCGCGCACCACGATTTCGCCGGGCTCGCCGGCGTTCACCGGCTGGTTGTCGCCGTCGACGCAGCGCAGCTCGATGTCGGGAATCGCCTTGCCGCTGGTCAGCGCGATGGTTTCGGCGTCGTCGCCGGCATCGCACAGCGACACCACGCCGCAGGTCTCGGTGAGGCCGTAGCCGGTGAGCACCACCCTGAATCCGAGTTCGGCGCGGATGCGCTCGATCAGGCTCGGCGCGATGGCGGCGGCGCCGGTGATGGTGGCGCGCAGGCTCGAGAGGTCGGCGCTGGCGCGTGCCGGGTCGTTGAGCAGCGAGATGAACAGCGTCGGCGGACCGGGCAGCACCGAAATCCGTTCGCGCGCGATGCGCTGCAGGATCGCGCCGGCGTCGAACACCGCGTGCGGTCGCACCGTGCAGCCGGACAGCAGCCCGCCGAGCCAGCCGACCTTGTAGCCGAAGGAGTGGAAAAACGGATTGGCGACGAGGTACTGGTCTTCAGGCACGAGGCCGACGGCCTTCGACCAGTCGGCGATCACGCGCAGGTTCTGCTGGTGCGTGGTGACCACGCCCTTGGGCAGGCCGGTGGTGCCGGAGGTGAACAGGATGTCCATGCGGTCGTCCGGCCGCACCGCGGCGGCGCGGGCCATCACCGCTTCGGTATGCGACTGGTCGGCGTGCGCCATGAAATCCTGCCAGCCGCGATCGCCGGCCTGTTCGTCGCGCATCACGATGACGTGCGCCAGCGTCTTCGGCCAGTGCTCGGCCAGCAGGGTCGGGTAGTGGGCGCCGAGGAATTTTCCGGCGCAGAACAGCACGCGCGCACCGGATTTCTCCAGCACATACGCGGCCTCGTGGCCCTTCATGCGGGTGTTGATCGGCACCAGCACCGCGCCGATGCTGTGGATCGCCAGCCCGGCGACGATCCACTCGACGCAGTTCTGCGCCCAGATCGCGACGCGGTCGCCATGATTCACGCCCAGTGCCAACAACGCGCGCACGGCGTAGATGCGTAACTGGTCGAGTTCGGCGTAGCTGAGTTCGGCGCCGTCTTCGGCGACGACCGCAGGGCGCGAGGCGAATCGGCGAACGGATTCGGCGAAAGCCGATGGCACCGTCGCGGCGGCTGGCGTTGCGCGTTGCACGTCTCTTGCCTCCGCGTTCAAGAGGGATAGCTGATGCGGACGCGCGGCGACTTGGCTACCGCCTGGCAGGCCAGCACCCAGCCTTGCGACAGGTCGCTCTGGTCGAGCACCTGGTTGTGGCGCATTTCCACTTCGCCTTCGTCGATGTGGCACATGCAGGCGGCGCAGGCGCCGGCGCGGCAGGAATACGGCGGCTCCATGCCGGCGGCTTCCATCGCCTCGATCAGCAGTTGTCCGGGCTGGACCTCGACCTGCCGGGTGATGCCGTCGAGCGTCACTTCAAGCTGGCTGCCTTCGCCGGCCGCGGCATCTGCGCCCGCGGCGGCTTCTTCGCTGTCGTCGGGCAGCGAAACGAAGCGCTCGACGTGGATGCGGGCATTGGGCATGCCCAGATCGTGGGCGGCGGCCGCCGCGGTGGCGTCCATGAACAGCGACGGGCCGCAGATGAAGCATTCGGCGTGCTCGAAGCCGCGGCCGAGCGCGCTGATCTGCGCCTGCGAGGGAATGCCCTGCACCGTGTCGAGCCAGTGGATCACCTGCAGGCGCTTGGGATGCTCGCGCGAGAGCTTCGACAGCAGTGTGCCGAAAATCACCGAGCGCTCGTCGCGGTTGGCGTAGATCAGGCGGATCGCGCCCTTGCCGGAGAGCAGCACGGTGCGGATGATCGACAGCACCGGCGTGATGCCGCTGCCGCCGGCGAACATCAGGAAGTCGCCGTCCAGCGACTTCGGCGTGAAGATGCCTGCGGGCACGGCGACGTTCAGCGTATCGCCAGCCTTGAGCGTGCCGCACAGCCAGTTCGAGGCGCGGCCGTCGGTGACGCGCTTGACGGTCACGCGCAGCGGCTCGTCGGCGGCCGGCGTGCTCGACGCCGAGTAGCAGCGCGGCAACGGCCGCTCGCCGCAGGGCACGTGCACGGTGATGAACTGCCCGGGCTTGTAGGCGAACGCCGGTTGCAACTCCGGCGGCACCTCGAACACGATCGAGCGCGCATCCGCCGTCTCCTCGACGACTTCGCGGACTTTCAGCGGATGGTATTGAACTCGGCTCATATGCTTTTCTTGATAACCCGCGACAGGGATGTCGCGGTCTTGTACAGGATGTACCCTGATCTACCTTCGCAGATTGATGGCGATGCGATCAATCCGCCCACATCAGGTAGCCGTTGTCGATGCGCATCTCGGCGCCGTTGATGAACTTCGACTCGTCGGAAGCCAGGAACAGCACGAGGTTGGCGATGTCCTGCGGCATCGCGAAGCGCGCGCGCATCTGCTTGGCGTCCATCATGCGCACCGCGCTCTGCGTGCCCTTGGGCATGGTCGACTGCAGGTTGGCGACCATCGGCGTCATGATGCCGTCCGGGTGCACCGAGTTGCAGCGGATGTTGTTGAGCTCCATGCGGCAGTGCGCGGCGATGCTGCGCGTCATCGCGGTGACCGCGCCCTTGGACGCGGAGTAGGCGCAGAAGGAGCCGACGCCGCCGATCGAGGAGATCGACGCCATGTTGACGATCGAGCCGCCGCCGCGCTTCTTCATCGCCGCCACGCCGAAGTGGCAGCCGAGGAAATAGCCGTCGGAATTGACCCGCTGTATTTTCTGCCAAGTGGCCAGGTCGGTGTTCTCGATGTTGCCGTAGAGCAGGATGCCGGCGTTGTTGACGAGGATGTCGAGGCCGCCGAAGGCTTCCTCGGTGCGGGCCATCACCGTCTTCCAGCTGTCCTCGGAGGCGATGTCGTGCTTGATGAACAGCGCCGCGCCCGGATGGTCGGCGTTGATCTTGTCGGCGACCTTCGCGCCCTCGGCCTCGTTGAGGTCGGTCAGCACCACCCTGGCGCCTTCGCGGGCGAGCAGGATGGCGTCTTCCTTGCCGACGCCGCTGGCCGCGCCCGTGATGATCGCAACCTTGTCTTGTACGCGTCCCATGTTGACTCCTCTTGTATGTCCTGAGATTGAAAATGCAGCGCGCGGCTGGCCGCAGCGCTAGGGGGTTTTCCCGAGATGGCGGCCGGCGCGGCGGCCCGACCACAGGCAGTCGGCCAGCGACAGCCCGCTGACATAGCCGTTGGAGGCGATGCCGACGGCGGCGCGGCCGGCCGCGTAGAGGCCGGGCACCGGCTGGCCGTCGGCGCGCAGCACCGCGCCGCTTTCCTCGTCGACGCGCAGGCCGCCGAGCGTGATCGCCGGGCAGGGAAAAGTCTTGCAGTGCGCGGAAATTTCGAAGGCGAAATACGGGCCCTGCTCGAGGGTCTGCATCATCGACACGTCCTTGCCGAGCGTGTCCAGCGCGTTACCGCGCGCGGCAGCGTTGTAGGCGTCGACGGTCGCGCGCAGTGCGGCGGACGGCATGCCGAGCTTGTCCGCCAGCTGCTCCGGCGTCCGCGCGCGCGGCGCGAACAGCATCAGGAAGATTGCCGGGATGCTCTGGAATGCCCACAGCCCGCCGAAGAAGGCTTCGCGGAACGCCGCCTTGCGCAGGCGCGAATCGAGGATCAGCCAGGCGCGGCCGTCGTGGTTCTCGCACATCTCGACGCCGAGGCGTGCGCCGTAGGATGCCTCGTTGCAGAAGCGCTGGCCGCTGGCGTCGACGACGATGCCGCGGGCCCAGGGCTGCGGCGGGTTGATGAAGCGCCAGGCCGAGACCTTGTGCAGCCGCGCCGCGGTGCCGCCGACGGTCTGGCCGAGGCGGATGCCGCTGCCGTCGCAGCCGGTCGCGCCCAGGCGCATGGTCTGCAGGTACTTGGGCGCGTGCGCCGTGACCATTTCGCGGTTGAAGATGAAGCCGCCGGTGCTGAGCAGCACGCCGCGTTTGGCGCGAATGGCCAGTGGGCGTGACTCGCTCATTTCCAGCGCCAGCGCCCTGGCGCGCAGCTTGTCGGCCCACTTCGGCGCGACGTTGTGCAGGGTTTCGGCGCGACGCATCAGCTTCTGGTGCGCGACGGCGGCCGGCGATCCCGGAACCAGTTGCCAGACCTCGGCGCCGATGACACGCCCGCTGATGCTGTCGGTGATCAGGCGGTGCACCGCGCTCTGCTGCATCAGCGGGATGCCCAGGCTCTCGACCTTGCGTCGCAGCACGCCGAACAGCGCCTTGCCGGACATGCCGGTGTCGTTCATGCGGTGGCCGCGCGGCGCCGGCTTGGCCGCGTCGCAGAACGGACGGACGCCCTCGTTGCCGGAGTAATAGAGATAGACGCCGTTCTTCGGATACGAGGTTTTCGGCGGGGGCGCATCGGATTCAAAGGCGGCGCCGATCGATTCCAGCCACTCGATCAGGCCGCGGCTGTCGTCGCAGAAGCGGCGCAGCGTCGCTTCGCTGATGGCGTCGCCGGTTTCGAGCCGCAGGTAGTTGAACATCGCCTCCGGCGTGTCGGCGTAGCCGGCCTTGACCTGGTGGCGCGTGCCGCCGCCGGCATAGACCACGCCGCCGCTCTTGGTGCTGGCGCCGCCGCCCTCGAAGCGCTCGACGACGACGACATCGGCGCCGGCCTCTTTCGCGGTGATCGCCGCCGCGGCACCGGCCGCGCCCAGTCCGGCCACCAGCACGTCGCATTCGCGGTCCCAGTGCGCGGCATCGGGATGGGCGAGCGCGAGCGGCGGCTCGACCGGCATGGAGCCGTCGGCAATGGGTGAATCGGCGCGGGTTGCGGTCATGGGTGAAACGGGGGCTATGAACCAGCCTGTATTATTGGTATCCGGGCGCGGGGGTCATCGTCCGTTGTGAGTAGTGGCGCGGCTGCACCCGGTTTTTTGCGACACGATAAAATACGGGCCGGAATGCTCCGAACAAGGTAGGTGTGGTCCGATGCGATTTGCGATCCTATATGCCTGTCCCAGGATGATTGCGCGATGACTCCGGAAGACCCCAAAGACATGGGCCGTACCCTGCTCGACGCCTACCGGCGCCTGGTCAGAAACGGCGTGGCCTCGAACATCAGTTTCGCCGCCCTGGCGCGCGCGGCCGGCATCAACGAGGCCGAGCTGCGCAAGGCGTACCCGGGCGAGGAGGATCTGCTGCTGGCGGTGCACAAATACATGAGTGCGCAGATGACCCAGCACGTGATCGATACCATCAGCGGCTATCCGATGGGCGTGAAACGGATCCAGGCGGCGGTGATCGCGTTTCTCGATGCCTGCCTCAAGGACCGTTTCCTGCGCTCGCTGCAGGTTTCGCTGCAAACGGCGTCCGAGGCGACCCGGCAGGTCTGGCAGGAGCACCGCGACAGCTACGAGAAGCTGCTGGCGATGTCGTTCAAGTCGATGGGCTTGTCCGTTGCCGAGCCGCTGGCGCATTCGCTGGTGCAGCGGATCGAGGACGTTTCGCGCAGCGAGATGAAGGCGGGGCACGCGCTGCCGGACATGCGCGACACGCTGGCGCGCGAGATCAGCAGCATGGTCACGTATTAGGTCACCCTGCTCGATCGAGCGCCGCGCCTGACACTTGATCCGGGCGGTCCTGGCGCGCTGTTGCGGGGGCTGTCCGCAGGCCCTCACCCCAATGGATGAAGCATCGCCGGCGCCCGCTCCGGATAATCGCAGCCATTGAAATTCCAAATCCCGGGACGCATCGCAATGGCCAGAATCGAAGCGCTGTCTTACGTCGTCGCACAAAGCACCGATCCCGCGAAGTGGCAGCCGTTCGCCGAGCAGATGCTAGGCATGTCCACGGCGCCGGCACCGGGCGGCGGGCTCTACCTGAAGATGGACGAGCGGGCGTTCCGCATCGCCGTGGTCAAGGGTGATGAGGATCGCTATCTCGCTTCCGGCTGGGAAGTGAAGGATGCGGCGGCGTTCAAGGCGGCGGTCGATGCCATCGCCAGGGCCGGCGTGCCGGTGATCGCCGGCAGCGCCGAGCTGAAGAAAGCGCGGGCGGTGCAGGACATCGCCAGCTTCACCGACCCCTCCGGCAATCTGCACGAGATCAGCTGGGGCTATACCGGCGGCAGTGCGCCGTTCGTTTCGCCGCTGGGCGTCGAGGGCTTCAAGACCGGCAAGTTCGGCATGGGCCACACCGTGCTGCCGACGCTCAACTTCGACGCCAGCCTCAAGTTTTTCCAGGACGCGCTCGGCTTCGGGCTCTCCGACGTATTCAATTTCAAGCCGGGCCCCGACGCGCCGAACATGCGCATCTATTTCCTGCACGCCGCCAGCGGCCGCCACCACAGCCTCGCGCTGGCGGAGATGCCGAGCCCGTCCGGCTGCGTGCACATCATGGCCGAGGTCAACGTGCTCACCGACGTCGGCCGCGCCTACGACCGCCTCAAGCAGCAGGGCGTCAAGCTGATGGCGACGCTGGGCCAGCACGAGAACGACAAGATGACCTCGTTCTACATGCTGACGCCGGGCAACTTCGCGAT
>DATMTG010000216.1:0-6637 GCA_035565075.1 Stenotrophobium sp. | reverse complement strand
CGCGCCGTTTTCATTGGTGCCGCCACGCAGCACGACACGCAGCTCTGGCATCAGGCCGGGTCGTACTTGTATTCCTGCCTGAAGCGTTCGCGGAAAGACGCGGGCGTGATCTTGTGGTTCTGCGTTCCCGGACGGCTGATGTTGAGCGCGCCCATGATCGCTGCGACGCGACCGGTGGTTTCCCAGTCCATGCCATTCAGCAAACCGTGCAGCAAGCCGCCACGATAGGCGTCGCCGCAACCGGTCGGGTCGGCCAGCGCGTCGGCCTTGGCGCAGGCGATTTCATGCACCTTGGCTTTGGTGTAGATGCTGGAGCCCTTGCCGCCGCGCGTCACGATCAGCGCGTCGAGCCGCTCCGCGATCTGCTTCAATGACCAGCCGGTCCGCTCCATCAGCATCTCGGATTCATAATCATTGACCGCGAGATAGCTGGCCTGCTCGACAAACGTCTTGAGTTCGTCGCCGTTGAACATCGGCAGTCCCTGCCCCGGATCGAACAGGAAAGGAATGCCGGCTTCGGCGAATTGCCTGGCATGCAGGATCATGCCGTCGCGGCCGTCCGGCGAAACCGTGCCGACCTTGACGCCCTGGGTCGTTATGTCCTGCGTATGGGCGAAATTCATCGCACCCGGGTGGAATGCCGTGATCTGGTTGTCGTCGAGATCGGTCGTGATGTAGGCCTGGGCGGTATAGCTGTCCGGCACCTGCTTGATGTGTTCACGATTGATTCTGTTCTGATCCAGCCACTCCTGATATCGATCAAAATCCTTGCCGACCGTCCCCATCGGCAACGCCTTGCTGCCCAGCATGTTGAGGTTGTAGGCGATGTTGCCCGCCGTGCCGCCGTACTCGCGGCGCAGCTGCGGCACCAGGAAGGCGACGTTGAGGATATGCACCTTGTCCGGCAGGATTTCATTCTTGAACTGCCCCGGAAACACCATGATGGTGTCGTAGGCAAACGAGCCGCAGATCAGAGCCGCCATTTTAAAAACTCCTCTTTCATGATTCATATCGTGCAACGGGCAGGAACGCGCGCGCCGCAGGGATCAGCCAAAGATCACCAGCCCCCAGACCACCGGCACCTGCAGCAGCGACAGGTGCACGGCGGCAGATCCCAGGTCCTTGGCGCGGCCGGACAGGACATGCCGCTCGGCACCGATGCGATCAACCACCACTTCAACGGCCGTGTTCAGCAGCTCGGTGATCATGACGAAGAACAGGCTCATGACCATCAGTGCACGCTCGACGCCGGTATGTCCGAGCAGGAGGGCGGCCGGAACCAGCAACACGCACAGCGCCGCCTCGATGCGGAACGCCTCTTCTTCACGCAGCGCCCAGCCCAGGCCCCAGTAAGACACCTTGGTGGCGCGCACCAGGCGCGCCCAGCCCTTGATGCCGTCGGCCATGTCAGGCCGCCTGGTAACGCAGGTCGAGCTGACGTGCGGCGCGCACGTCGTCCAGCCTGCGCACCGGCATCGTGTAGGGCGCGCCCTTGACATAGGCGATGTCCTTCTTCGCCTCTTCCCAGATCTTGCAGAGCGCGTCCACGAACGCGTCAAGCGTATCCTTGTCCTCGGTCTCGGTCGGTTCGATCAGCAGGCACTCCGGGACCAGCAACGGGAAATAGATGGTCGGCGCGTGATAACCGTAATCCAGCAGGCGCTTGGCGACGTCGGTGGCCGTCAGCTGGATTTCCTGTTTCTGGCGCTTGAGCGTGATGATGAATTCGTGACTAGCGCGACGCGCCGGAAATGCCAGGTCGAAGCCCTTGTCGCGCAGGCGTGCGGCAAGGTAATTGGCGTTGAGCGTGGCGAACTCGGCAACGCGGTGCATGCCCTCGCGTCCCAGCAGGCGGGCATAGATATAGGCCCGCATCAGCACGCCGGCGTTGCCCATGAACGCCGACAAGCGGCCGATGCTCTGCGGCAGGTCGCGCTCGTCGAGCCAGCGGTGCCTGTCGCCCTCGCGCGCGACCAGCGGGATCGGCATGAATGGCTTGAGCCGCTCGCTCACACCCACCGCCCCGGCTCCCGGGCCGCCGCCGCCGTGCGGCGTGGAGAAGGTCTTGTGCAGGTTCATGTGGATCACGTCGAAGCCCATGTCGCCAGGCCGCACCTTGCCCAGGATCGCGTTGAGATTTGCGCCGTCGTAATACAGCAGACCACCCGCCTGATGCACGATCCCGGCGATCTTCTTGATGTTGCGCTCGAATACGCCGAAGGTGGACGGGTTGGTCAGCATGATGCCCACGGTCTGCGGTCCCACCGCCGCTTTCAGCGCCACCAGATCGACGTCGCCGTTTTCATCCGTCGGAATTTCACGGACGGCGAACCCGCACTGCGTCGCCGTCGCCGGATTGGTGCCATGCGCGGCATCCGGCACCAGAATCTCGGTGCGCGCCGTGTCGCCGCGGGACTGATGGTAGGCGCGCATCATGGCGACGCCGGCAAACTCGCCCTGCGCACCGGCCATCGGCGTCAGCGAGACGCCGGCCATGCCGGTGACTTCCTTGAGAATCTCCTGCAAGTCGTACATGCAGGCGAGAAAGCCCTGGCTGTGGCTGGCCGGGGCCAGCGGATGGCGCGCCAGGAATTCCGGCAGCATCGCCAGCGTATTGCAGGCCCGCGGGTTGTACTTCATGGTGCACGAACCGAGCGGATAGAAATGCGTGTCGATCGAGAAATTCTTCTGCGACAGCCGCGTGTAATGGCGCACGGCCTGCAACTCCGATACCTCCGGCAGCAGGGGCCGGGCCTTGCGTCGCAGCGCTTCCGGAACGCCCGACGTATCCACGGCGGAATCAGGCATCTGCGCGGAAGCGCCGCGGCCCGGGGCAGAGATTTCAAAAATCAGTTTTTCCATCACGGTTTTCCAGAACTTCCACTTTTCATTAACAGACCCACCACCAGGCTTGTGCCCAGGACGATGGCGGCGATCACCAGGCCCTGCAGCGCCAGTGACTGGAACAGTGCGCGCGGAACGATGTCCAGCACGGTCAGCACGCCCAGCCCCGCCAGCAGGATGACCGCCAGCACAGCGACCAGCTTCAAGGCCCCGCTCATGTGGGCAACCTCAGCCCAGGGCCTTGAGCGCGGCGGCGTAATCGGGTTCGTCGCCGATCTCCTTGACCAGTTCGGTATGCACGACATTGTTGTTGCCGTCGAGCACCACCACCGCACGCGCGGTCAGCCCGGACAGCGGACCGGTCTCGATCTCCACGCCGTAATCCCTGGCAAAGCCACGACCGCGCATCATCGACAGCGTGACGACGTTGCTGAGGCCTTCGGCGCCACAGAAACGCTTTTGTGCGAAGGGCAAGTCGGCGGAAATGCACAACACGACCGCATCCTTGAGGCTGGCTGCGCGTTCGTTGAATTTGCGCACGGAGGTCGCGCAGGTCGGCGTATCGATCGACGGAAAAATATTGAGGACTTTTTTCTTGCCGGCGTAGTCGTGCAGGGAAACGTCCTTGAGGTCGGCATTGACCAGGCGGAAGCCGGGTGCGGCACTGCCCTTGGAGGGAAGTTCGCCGTTGGTTTCCACGGGATTGCCGTGCAGGGTGATCGTTGCCATTTTGAGTCTCCTATCGGGTTTTGTCCGGGTTATGACTGTAAGGCCCGTTGCAGGGCATCCGCAAAAGTCCTGATCTGCGCGTCGGTCTTGGTCTCGGTCGTGCAGACCAGCAGCGCCTGTCGCAGTTCGGGATAATGACGCGCCAGATCGAAGCCTCCGAGTATCCCCTCGCGCGCCAGTTTTTCCAGCGTGGGCGCCACCGGCGCGGGCAGCTTGAAGACGGCTTCGTGGAAATGATCGCCATTGAATGCCGCGCTGACGCCCGGAACCTGCGACAGCGCGGCCCTGAGCTTGCGGAGATTGGCCATGCTCGCGGACGCGACACGCGCCAGACCTTCCGGTCCGACCAGCGACATGTAGATCGTCGCAGCCGTCACCAGCAATCCCTGGTTGGTGCAGATATTGGACGTCGCCTTGGAGCGCCGGATATGCTGTTCGCGCGCCTGCAGCGTCAGCGCAAAGCCCGGCTTGCCGTCGAGATCGACCGTGCGGCCGACGATGCGGCCCGGCATCTGCCGGACGAACTCCATCTTGGCGGTGAGAAATCCGAAATACGGCCCGCCCGAAGCCAGCGGCGCACCCAGCGGCTGGCCTTCGCCGCAAACGATGTCGGCGCCGGTCTTGCCCCACTGTCCCGGCGGCTTGAGCAGCGCCAGGGAAGTCGGGTTGACCACCGCGACCACCAGTGCGCCCTGTGCATGCGCCCAATCGGTCAGCGCATCCACATCCTCCAGCACGCCGAAGAAATTCGGCTGCTGGATCACCAGCGCAGTGATGTCCTGCCCTTCGAAAGGCTGCAACTGCTCGGGCATCGTGCGCCCGCTTTCGGCGCAGTAGACCAGAGGCGCCTGCACGATGCCCTGCGCGTGCGTGATGTTATGAGCCGTCTCGCGATAATACGGATGGACCGCCGTCGGCATCAGCATCCTGCCGGAAGCATTCTTGCGATTGGCGCGCAACGCCATCAGCAGGGCTTCGGCCAGCGCCGAGGCACCGTCGTACATCGAGGCGTTCGACACATCCATGCCGGTCAACGCCGTCATCATGCTCTGGAATTCATAGAGCACCTGCAAGGTGCCCTGGCTGGCCTCGGCCTGGTAAGGCGTATAGGCCGAATAGAATTCGCCGCGCGTGGTGATCTCCCACACGGCCGCAGGAATGTGGTGCTCATAAGCGCCGGCACCGATGAAATTCAGCGGTGCGCCATCCTGCCGCGCACGTGCGCGCAACAGCGCCGAGACTTCCATCTCCGGCAATCCCTCCGGAATCCTGCTCAGCTTGCCGCTGCGCAGTTCCTGCGGGATCTCGTCGAACAGCTCGTCGATGTTCTTCGCGCCGATCGCGGCGAGCATGTCGCGGATGTCGGTCTCGGTATGCGGGATAAACGGCATGCGTGTTCTCAGCTCAATTCATCAATCAATTTCTGGTAGCCGGCGGCATCGAGCAGGGCATCGACATCGGCGGGATTCGACGGCTTGAGTTTCCACATCCAGCCGGCGCCGTATGGATCGCTGTTGAGCGTCTCGGGCGCATCGGTCAATGCCGCATTGCCCTCGATCACCTCGCCGGCAACCGGCGCATAGACATCGGAGGCCGCCTTGACCGATTCGACCACGGCGCAGGATTCGTTGGCCGCCAGCTTGCGCCCGGCCTTGGGCACTTCGACAAAGACCAGGTCTCCGAGGGCATGCTGGGCATGGTCGGTGATGCCGATCAGCAGCGTGCCATCGGCCAGCCGCTTCACCCACTCATGACTTTTGACGTATTTCAGATCCGCTGGAACATTGCTCACGTTGGTTCTCCAAGAAGTAAACGCTGAAGGTTGTCGCGCTATATCGATGCCGTGCCGCGATCCCGGCTACACGAGCACCTTGCCGTTGCGCACGAACGGCGGCTTGACCAGTCGCGCCGGCAGCCACTGCCCGCGGATTTCCACTTCGCAGCCGCCGTCGGCCTCTGCCCCCACCCGGGCAAACGCGATGGAATTTTTCATGGTGGGCGAGAATCCGCCGCTGGTGGTTTCGCCCGCGGCGCCATTGGCGAAGCGCAGCTTCATGTGCGCACGCAGCACCCCGCGCCCTTCGAGCACCAGCGCGACGAATTTCTGCCGGCTCTTGCCGCGCAGGGGTTCAATGGCGCGCCGCCCGATGAAATCACGCGCCTGTGCAGTCTGGCTGCGCGATCCTGCTTCGCCTGACTGTCCGGCCACGCCATCCCTGGCGTGGCGTTCGCCGCTTTGCGGCTCACCCCAGGCGATGGTCCAGCCGAGGCCGGATTCCAGCGGGTGCCTGGATTCATCCATGTCCTGGCCGTAGAGGTTCATCCCCGCTTCCAGACGCAGGGTATCGCGCGCCCCCAGGCCGCAGGGCTTGACGCCGTCGACCAGCAGTTTCCGCCACAGGTTCACCAGCTCGGCATGCGGCAGGATCAACTCAAAGCCATCTTCCCCGGTGTAACCGGTGCGGCCCACAAACCAGTCCCCCTGATGCGTGGCCTGGAACGCCACCAGGTTCAAGGCATCCGTGGACAGCGGCGCCGGCAGATGCCGGGCAACCTGTTGCCGCGCCTGCGGCCCCTGTACGGCAAGAATGCCGAGATCGCTGCGATGACGCACTTCGACAGCGTCAGCCGCCGCATGCTGCCGGATCCATGCGAGGTCCTTTTCCGTGGTCCCGGCATTGACCACCATGCGGTACCAGTCATCGCTGAGGCGGTAGACGATCAGGTCGTCGATGATGCCGCCATCCTCGCGCAGCATGCAGGAATACAGCGCCTTGCCCGCCGGCACGCCGTCGGCAGACAGCCGCGCGACATCGTTGGCCAGCAGCTTGCGCAGGAATCCGGTCGTGCCCGCGCCGTGCAGGTCCACCGCCGACATGTGCGCCACGTCGAACATGCCCGCCGCCTGGCGCACCGCGTGATGCTCGTCGAGCTGCGACTGGTACTGGATCGGCATTTCCCAGCCTGCGAAATCGACAAGGCGCGCGCCCAGTTTCTGGTGCTCGGGATGCAAGGCGGTTTTTTTGAGCATGCGGTTCCTGCGTGACGGTTAATGAATGTGTCA
>DATMTG010000215.1:0-2799 GCA_035565075.1 Stenotrophobium sp. | reverse complement strand
GATCACCAGTGGCCGCCGCGTCAGCCAGGCTGCAAGGCCGCCGGGGCCGGCGGCGAATCCGCCCATGCCCAGCACGACATCGGGCCGCTGGCGGCGCAGGATGGCCAGCGCGTCTTTCAATGCGCGCAACAGCAGCAGCGGCGCGCCCAGCAGCTTCATCAGCCCCTTGCCCCGCAGGCCGCTGACCCGCACGAACTCCATCGGAATCCCCTGCGGCGGAATCACGCGCGCTTCGAAGCTGTCCGGCGCACCCATCCAGACGACAGCATGCCCCGATGTGCGCAGCGCCTGCGCAACCGCCAATGCGGGGAACACGTGTCCGCCGGTGCCTCCCGCCATGATCATGATCTTCACGACGAAAACTCCGGCGACTCGATCGCGGCCGCGCCGCGCCGCGCCCGTGCAGAGCGCTCGCGGCGCAGCGGCTTGTCCGCAGTCCTGCCGCCGAGCGCCTCGCGATTCTCGTAATCGACGCGCAGGATCAGCGCGAGGATCACGCAGACCGTCATCAGCGATGAGCCGCCGTAACTGATCAGCGGCAGCGTCAGCCCCTTGGTCGGCAGCACGCCCATGTTGACCGCCATGTTGATCATCGCCTGCAGCCCCAGCCAGCTCGACAGGCCGTAGCAAAGATAGGCGCGGAAGCGTTCGTCCAGCTTCTCGGCCTGGCGGCCGATGACGAAGCCGCGCCAGACGACGGTGGTGAACAGCGACACCAGGATCGCCACGCCCATCAGGCCGAATTCCTCGGCGAGGATGGCGAAGATGAAATCGGTGTGCATCTCGGGCAGGTACAGAAGTTTCTGCACGCTGTTGCCGAGCCCGACACCGGTCCACTCGCCACGCCCCACCGCGATCAGCGACTGCGCCAGCTGCCAGCCGCTGTGGTTGACGTCGGCCCAGGGGTCGGTGAAATTCAGCAGGCGCTTCATGCGGTACGCGGCGGTCAGCACCAGAATCAGCGCGGCACTCGAGGCAATGGCCACCAGTCCACCGAAGTACAGCAGCCGCGCCCCGCCGAGAAACAGCATCAGGAAGGCGACCATGAACAGGATCACGGTGGCGCCGAAATCCGGCTCGAGCAGCAGCAGGACCGCCGGCACCAGCAACAACAGCAGCGGCATCAACAGTCCCTTGAACGTGTTTTGCAGCTGCGCCTGCCGGCGCGTGATGTAGCTGGCCAGGTAGACGATCACCGCCAGGCGCGCCGGCTCCGACGCCTGCATGCGGAAAATGTCCAGACCGATCCAGCGCCGGGCATGGTTGATCTTCAGGCCGACTCCCGGGATCAGCACGATCACCAGCAGCAGCAGGGCGACGATCAGCAGCCAGACGCTTTTTTCCTGCCACTGCTTCATCGGGATGCAGTAGCACACGCCGGCGATGAACATGCCCATGCCGACGAACAGCAATTGCCGGTAGAAGTAGTAGAACGGGTCGCCGGTGATTTTCTCCGCCTGCGCCACCGAGGCGGACGCCACCATCACCAGGCCCCAGGTCAGCAAGCTTGCAACGGCGACGACGAAGATGCCGTCGAGCCCGTAGCGCGCGCGCGGCAATGGCAGCTGCATCTGGCTGAAGAATTTCATGCCGGGCTGCCTCCGCCGTTTTCAAGCAGCCTCACCGCCGTGCGGAACTGCTCGCCACGGTCGACATAGTTCTTGAACTGATCGAAGCTGGCGCAGGCCGGCGACAGCAGCACGCGGTCGCCAGACTGGGCGATGCCGCGGGCGCGCTGCAGCGCCGCGTGCATCGTGGCCTCGCGATACACCGGCAGGCTGCCGGCGATGTCGCGCTCGATCCTGCTCGCGTCTTCGCCGTAGAGAATCGCGGCGCGGCCCTTGTGCGCCAGCGGCTGGCGCAGCCCGGAAAAATCCTGGCCCTTGCCCTGCCCGCCGGCGAGCCAGAGAATCGGCGCCGGCAGTCCGTTGATCGCGGCCAGCGTCGAACCGACGTTGGTACCCTTGGAATCGTTGAAATAGCTGACGCCTGCGATTTCGGCAATGAACTCGCAGCGATGCGGCAAACCGGTGAATTCACCCAGTGCCTTGAGGCTTGCGCTGCGCGCAATGCCCGCCGCATCCGCCAGCGCCAGCGCCGCGAGCGCATTGGCGGCGTTGTGCAGACCGAAGATTTTCAGGTCCGCGAGGCGGCAAACGGGAGACGGCAGACGGGAATTCTGATCCGGTGCAGCCAGCCATGTCTCGCCGTTTTCATCGAGCAGGCCGTACTCGCCGGACGCCGGTGCATTCAGCCCGAAGCGGACGCCCGCCACCGGCGTCTGCCGTGGGCCGTCGGCCGTCTCCACGAACATGGCCATCACCGCGGAATCGTCCCGGTTGGTCACGCAGACTTCGCAGTCGTTCCAGATACGCGCCTTGATCTGGCCGTAGTTCGCCATGCTGCCGTGACGGTCGAGATGATCCTGCGACAGGTTGAGGATCGTCGCGGCCTTGCAGCGCAGACTGTGCGTCGTCTCCAGCTGGAAACTGGATAGCTCCAGCACGTAGAGATCTGCATCGTCGCGCAGCAGATCCAGCGCCGGCGGACCGAGGTTGCCGCCGACCCCGACGTTCAGTTCCGCCGCCCTGGCCATCTCGCCGACCAGCGTGGTGACGGTGCTCTTTCCGTTGGAGCCGGTGATGCCGATTACCGGTACGCCGGCATCGTTGGCCTCGCGCGCAAACAGTTCGATGTCGCCGATCACCGGGATCCGTGCCGCATGCAGCGCCTGCACCAGCGGATGCGTCTGGGCGATACCCGGCGAAACGACACCCGCTGTGTAGGTTTGCAGTGGCA
>DATMTG010000214.1:0-8905 GCA_035565075.1 Stenotrophobium sp. | reverse complement strand
GACCCCTTCCATGTCAAGGAAGTGCTCTAACCAGCTGAGCTACGCGCCTAAAACGGCAATCGAAGGGCGCGAAGGTTAGCGGAGCGGCGATATCCGCGCAAGCGAAAGTTTGATTCCCAAGGGAAAACAGCCGGTCCAGTCTCGCTTATTCGGTGGCAATAACTTTATCGAGGCGCTGCAGCAGGTGGTGCGTAATCTCGGCGAGCAGCGTGGCCGCCGACTCGCCGTCGCCGGCAGACAAGGCCTTGGCAATGGTTGCTCGGGTCTGGGTGTAGGTGCAGATCAGGCCGATGCGTTTGGCCATGATGCGGGCACGGACCCCCCAGGCCATGGATTCCCAGGTTTCGAGGAACAGCCGGTTGCCGGACATCTCGACGATTTTTCGATGGAAGCGCAGCACGGATTCCATGTAGCCGTCAGTGCGCTTCTTCCTCGCGGCTGCGGCCGACATGCAGTTGAGTTCATCCTGCAGGATTTTCAAATCGGCAGACGTGGGCTTGACGATGGCGCGTGCCGAGGCCTGTTCGATGATCAGGCGGAGGATGTAGGCCTCCCGGAGTTCCACCAGGTCGAGCGTGTGCACGTGGGTGCCGCGATAGCGCTCGGTTTTCACCAGTCCCAGGGTTTCCATCTCGCGCAGGGCTTCGCGCACGGGGGCCTGGCTGACATTGAACTCACGCGCCAGGTCGAGCTCCTTGAGGCGCATGCCAGGCGGATAGCGGCCGTCGAGAATCCGCGAGACGATGCCGTCGCGGATGGTATCCCGCATGCAATGCCGGACGATTTTCATCTTGTTTCTGCGACGGGAGCCTGGCCCGTTGCGGAGGCGTTGGCATCGAGCTGGCTGCTGCTCCAGCCGCCGCCGAGCGCCTTGATCAGCAGGACGTCCGCATTCATGCGGCGGGCAAGGATATTGGCTGCCGACAATTGCGCCTGCAGCGCCGCGTTTTGCGCCGAAACCACTTCGAGATAGGTGGCGATCCCGCCCTTGTAGCGGTAGGTGGCCTGCGTCAATGCGCGCTGTGACGCCTCAACCGCGAGCTGCTGGCTCGACGACTCCTGCGCGAGCTGGTGCAGTGCCGCGAGATTGTCCTCGACTTCCTGGTAGGCGGTGAGGACGGTCTGGCGGTAGTTTGCGACGGCCTCGTCGTAGGCCGCGCGGGCCTGATCGGTGAGTGCTGCGCGGCGGCCGCCGTCGAAGACCGTCAGGAGCGCGGAGGGGCCGAATGACCACAGGCGGCTGGGCGCCGTCAGCCAGTTGCCAGACTGGCCGCTTTCGAATCCGAAAGCCGCGGCCAGGCTGAACTCGGGGAAATAGGCGACGCGGGCGACGCCGATCCCGGCGTTGGCGGCGGCAGTGCGACGCTCGGCGGCCGCGATATCCGGGCGACGTTCCAGCAGGCTCGAGGGCAGGCCGGGATCGATCGGCGCGGGCGTGGCCGCCAGTGGTTCCGGTTTCAGGCTGAATTGCGCAGGCGGCTCGCCGATCAGCACCGCGATGGCATGCTCCAGTTGCTCGCGGCGCAGACGCGTATCGGCGGCCTGGGTCCTCGCGGTTTGCAATTGTGTCTGTGCCTGGTCGACATCCACGGCAGATGCCGCGCCGCCCCGGTGAAGATTCTGCGTCAGTTGCAGCGCCTTGCCGTAAGCCCCAACCGCCTCATCCAGCAACGCCTGGGTACTGTCATCCGCGCGCAGGCTGAAATAATCCATGGCCAGTTCGGCATGGGTTGCAAGATCCAGTCCGGCAAGGTCTGCCGCGCTGGCCTGTGCAGCGTCTTTTCCCGCCTCGACTTCATTGCGGACCCGGCCCCAGAGATCGATCTCATAGGACAGGTCGGCATCGAGCAGGTAGTCGTTGAAGACCGCTGGTGCGCCGGGACGACTGGTGGCCCGGGTCGTGGATTGACGTTGACGTGTTGCGTTCGCATCAACGCCGATGCTGGGAAAATAATCCGCACGCGCCTGACGGGCCTGCGCACGCGCCTGTTCGTAGCGGGCGTAGGCGGCCTTGAGATTCTGGTTGCTGCCGGCAACACGATCCTCCAGCGCATTCAACTGGGGATCGCCGAAAACGGTCCACCACGGGCCGCGTGCGCTGTCGTCCGCAGGCTGCGCCACCTTCCAGCCGTTGGCCTCCTTGTAGACATCGGCAGAGGCGGGCAGGTCGGGGCGTTTGTAGGTTGGCGCAAATGAGCAGGCCGTGAGCACGGCCAGTCCGGCGAGCGCTGCTGTGGCGAGTGCGCGCTTCATTTTTTCGTGTCTGCCCGGGCCGCGGTGGCGGGTGTCGAGATGCTCACGGCATCGCCCGGCGCAATGGTGTCGGGTGGATTGATGATCACCGCGTCGTCGCTCGTGATGCCGCTGACGACCTCCACCGTCTTGCCGAAGTCGCGTCCCAGGGTGAGTGTCCGGATCGCGACATGGCCGCTGCCATCGACGATCGCCGCCTGGATACCCTGTTCATGGAACAGCAGGGTGTTGGCGGGCAGACGCAGCGCCGTGGTGTTGACCGGGAGCTGGAAACGGACTTCGGCATACGCGCCCGGCAGGAGCTCGCCCGTGGAGTTGTCGGTCTGCAATTGAACCCGCATGGTGCGCGACACCGGGTCGATCGCATCGGCCGTACTGACGACTTTGGCCGGAAAGGCTTGATCGGGATGTTCCGGAAAATGCAGTTGCGCACTCATGCCTACCCTGATATCCGGCGCGGAGGACTGCGGCACCTCGACGTAGATGCGCAATTTCTTGGCAGAGACGATGTGGAACAGTTCGCGCTGGCTGCTGCTGCCGGGATTGATCAGGTCGCCGATATCGACGTTGCGCGCCGTGATGATTCCGTCGAAGGGCGCGAGGATGCGCTTGAAGCTTTGCAACTGGCGCAGGCGTGCGACATTGGCACGTGCGGCCTTGACCAGGGCGGCCTTGGCCAGCGCGTCGCCCGCTTTTTCGTCGGCATCCTGTTTGGAAACCGAGTCGGTGGCCAGCAGGTTCTGCCAGCGCGCGGCGGTGCTCTGCGCCAGCTGGTTGCTGGCCTCCGCGCTGGCGAGATCGGCCTGTGCCTGCGCCAGCTGCTGGTCGATCTCGGGCGTGTCGATCTCCGCCAGAAGCTGGCCCGACTTGACCCGGGTGCCGATGTCCACCCGCCAGCTTTTCAGGTAGCCGGTGGTGCGCGCGTAGATCGGCGCGTCGGCAAAGGCCTTCACCTCTCCGGGCAGGGTCAGGCGATCGCCGGCGCCGGCCGGGATTGCGTGCGTGATTTCGACCGAGATCCCGGTCTGCCGGTTGGCGGCGCTGCGCAGCGCCGCTTCAGCGTGCAGGCGGTGGGCGATGCCCCATGCCGCGGCGATGACCGCGACGATCGCGATGATGATGCCGATGCGGGCGATGCCCGGCGCCCGGCGTGCGGCAGCGTCGAAGCCGGAATGATTCTTGGACATGTGGATATGACTCCTTAAGACCGGTGCGCAGCCGCAGCACGGCGGCCATGCACCAGGCTGAAGACGACGGGAACGAAAAACAGCGTGGCCAGCGTGGCGAACATCAGGCCGCCGATCACCGCACGCCCCAGCGGGGCATTCTGCTCGCCGCCCTCGCCAAGGCCCAGGGCCATCGGCACCATGCCGATGATCATGGCCAGCGCCGTCATCAGGACCGGGCGGAATCTCACGAAGCCGGCCTCCAGCGCCGCCTCCAGGGCGCTGAGCCCGTCATCCAGCCGTTCACGCGCAAAGCTCACGACCAGGATGCTGTTGGCCGTGGCCACGCCCATGCACATGATGGCGCCGGTGAGGGCCGGCACGCTGATGCTGGTCTGGGTCAGGAACAGCATCCAGACGATGCCGGAGAGTGCGGCAGGCAAGGCTGTGATGATGATGAAAGGATCCAGCCAGGACTGGAAATTCACCACGATCAGCAGGTAAATCAGCACGACCGCACCAATCAAGCCGATCAGCAGGTTGTTGAACGAGGTGGTCATGGTCTGCGCCTGGCCACGGATCACGACCTTGGAGCCGCGCGGCACATCCTTCTGCGCGGCGTTTACGATCTTACGGACGGCGCTGGCGACCGAGCCGAGGTCCGTGTCCTGTACCGAACCGTAGATGTCGAGCGTGGGACGTGCGTTGTAGTGCGTCACCACCTCGGGCCCCGCGCTGCGACTGAAGCTGGCCAGGTTGGAGAGCACCTGGTGCACCCCGGTGGTGCCGGAAGTGACCGGCGTGTTCTTGAGATCCTGCAGCGAGCTCAGGCTGTATTGCGGCGCCTGCACGGTGACGTTGTATTGCACGCCGGTTTTCGGGTTGGTCCAGTAGCTCGGGGCGGTCTGGCGGCTGCCCGAAAGCGAGATCAGCATGTTATTGGCGATGTCTTCCTGGGTCAGGCCGAGCTGTGCGGCGCGTGTGCGGTCCACGGCGACGTCGATCTGCGGGTAGTCGAACGTCTGCTGCATGTGCAGATCGGCGATGCCCGGAACCCTGCGCAGCCTGGGCATCAGGGCTGCCATAAACTTGCGATTGGCGGCGACGTCATAGCCGCTGATCTGCACATCGATCGGCGAAGGCAGGCCGAAATTGAGGATCTGGCTGATGATGTCCGCCGGCAGGAACGAAAAGGTCACCGACGGAAACAGGCCCGGCAGCCTGGCGCGCAGGATGCGGACGTAATCGGCGGTTGCGCGGTGCCCCTGGTTGAGGGTGATCATGATGTCGGCGTCGCCCGGCCCGATTGGTGCGGAAGTGCTGTAGGCGAGATTGATGCCGCTGTTGGGCACGCCGATGTTGTCGACGATGCTGGCGATGTCATGCGCGGGAATGAATTTCTTGATCTGTGCTTCGATGGCATCGCACAGCGGTACGGTGTCTTCGATGCGCGTGCCGCTGCGCGCGCGCAGGTGCAGGCGGATCTGGCCCGAATCGACCGACGGAAAGAAATTCTGCCCGAGAAACGGCGACAGGCCGTAGCTGGCGGCACCGACCGCCATGAAGATCACGCCGAATAGGACGGGCCGGCGCAGGGCGCCCTGCAGCAGGTCGTGGTAGCTGCTGCGCATTGCCGCGAAGCGCGTTTCAAAGCCGTGCTGGAAGCGCGACCAGAAATTCCTGCGGCGGCTTTCATCGTGCAGCGCCACGTGCATCTTCAGCCAGTACTTGGACAGCGTCGGCACCAGCGTGCGCGAGAGGATGTACGAGGCCAGCATCGCGAACACGACCGCCTCGGCCATGGGCACGAACAGGTATTTGGCGATGCCGCCGAGGAAAAACATCGGGATGAACACGATGCAGATGCAAAGCGTCGAGACCAGTGCCGGCAGCGCGATCTGCTGGGCGCCGTCGAGGATCGCGGTTTGCACATCCTTGCCCTTTTCGAGATGCCAGTTGATGTTCTCGATGGTGACCGTGGCATCGTCGACCAGGATGCCCACCGCCAGCGCAAGGCCGCCCAGCGTCATGATGTTGATGGTCTCGCCCAGTGCCGACAGGCAGATGATCGATGTCAGCACCGACAGCGGAATCGAGATGCAGATGATCAGCGTGCTGCGCCACGAACCCAGGAACAGCAGCACCATCAGGCCGGTCAGCGCCGCTGCGATGACCCCTTCACGGATCACGCCGTCGACGGCGGCATGTACGAACAGCGACTGATCGCCGACCGCGTCCACTTTCATGCCTTTGGGCATGCCGGCGCGGATTTCCGGCAGCAGCCGCTTGACGCTGTCGACCACGTTGAGGGTTGAGGCGCTGCCGGTCTTGAGGATGTTCATCAGAACCGCACGGTGGCCATCGACGCGCACGATATTGGTCTGCGGCGAGGAGCCATCGTGAACATGCGCGACATCGTGGATATAGACGACGTTGCCGTCCTTGCCGGTGCGGATCGGCAGGTTGTTGAGTGCGTCGATGCTCTGCGGACTGGCGTTGAGCTTGACGAAGTATTCGAAGTTGCCGATTTTCTGTGTGCCGGCCGGCAGGATCAGGTTCTGGTTGCCGATCGCGGTACTGACATCCTGCGCGGTCAGGCCCTTCGCGCGCAGCGCGGCCGGGTCGAGGTCGACGTTGATTTCACGGATGGCGCCGCCGTACGGATAGGGCAGCGAGGCGCCGGCGACAGTGGAGAGCTGGGTGCGGATGAAGCTGTTGCCAAAGTCGAAGACATCAGCCTGCGACATCGTCGTGCTCGACAGTGCGAGTTGCAGGATCGGTACGCTGGAGGCGTCAAACGCGAGGATGAACGGCGAGGTGGTGCCGGGTGGCGTCAGCTTGAGCAGCGTCTGCGAGATCGAGTTGATCTGCGAGATGGCCAGGTCTTCGTTGACGTTGGGCTGGAAGAAATACTTGACCACGCCCGTGCCGTTCAGCGACAGCGACTCGGTATGCTCGATGTCGTTGACCGTGGTCGAGGCGACGCGCTCGGAGAAACCGACGATGCGGCTGGCCATGTCCTCCGGCGGCAGACCGGTGTAACGCCAGACCACCGCCACGACCGGGATGCGGATGTTGGGGAAAATATCGATCGGCGTGCGCAGGATCGTGAAGATGCCCAGCAATACGATCAACAGCGCAAGAACGATGAAGGTGTACGGCCGGTTCAGTGCGACTCTGACGATCCACATGGAAAGCGGACTCCGGACGCCGATCGGATCGGCGCTGGGGGATGGAAATGCCGCGATTATAGATTATCGATAATCCTGGCTGGCGCTGTTTGCGAAGCTTTACACGCGGCGAATCCCGCCGCGATAGCGGACCTCAGACCGGTGACCGCAGCAACTGCTCGCGCAGGCGACGCACCTGGTCGCGCTTCTTCGCGGCCTGCTCGAACTCCAGGTTCTGCGCGTGCTGGCGCATCTCCTTTTCCAGCTTGGCGATGGCCTTGCCCAGCTTGTCGGGCGGCATCAGATCGTAGCGCGCTCCGCCCTCGGCAGCCTTCAGCGCACGCGTGTTGGTGCCATCCTCGTAGCCGAACTTCATGACGTCCGCGACTTTCTTCTGCACGCCTTTGGGGGTGATGCCGTGCTTGAGGTTGAACGCGACCTGCTTTTCGCGGCGGCGGGTGGTCTCGTCGATGGCGCGGCGCATCGAGCCGGTGATGTTGTCGGCGTAGAGAATTGCGCGACCGTTGAGATTGCGCGCGGCGCGGCCGATGGTCTGGATCAGCGAGCGCTCGGAGCGCAGGAAGCCTTCCTTGTCGGCGTCGAGGATCGCCACCAGCGAAACCTCCGGCAGGTCGAGTCCTTCGCGCAGCAGGTTGATGCCGACCAGCACGTCGAATACGCCCAGACGCAGGTCGCGGATGATCTCGGCGCGCTCGACCGTGTCGATGTCCGAATGCAGGTAGCGCACCTTGACGCCGTGCTCGTCGAAATAATCGGTGAGGTTTTCCGCCATGCGTTTGGTCAGCGTGGTGACCAGCACGCGCTCCTGTTTTTCGGCGCGCAGGCGCACCTCGCCGAGCAGGTCGTCGACCTGTGTGGCGGCGGGGCGCACTTCCACCTCCGGGTCGACCAGCCCGGTGGGGCGCACGACCTGTTCCACGACCTGGCCGGATTTCTGCTGCTCGTAGGGGCCGGGCGTCGCCGAGACGTAGATGGTCTGCGGCGCGAGCTGCTCGAATTCCTCGAACTTGAGCGGTCGGTTGTCCATCGCCGAGGGCAGACGGAAGCCGTATTGCACCAGCGTTTCCTTGCGCGAGCGGTCGCCCTTGTACATGGCGCCGAGCTGCGGCACGGTGACGTGGGACTCGTCGATGACGACGATGGCGTCTGGCGGCAGATAGTCGAACAGGCACGGCGGCGGCTGGCCGGGCAGGCGGCCTGAGAGATAGCGTGAATAATTTTCGATGCCGGAGCAGTAACCCAGTTGCTCGATCATCTCCAGATCGAAGTGGGTGCGCTGATCGAGGCGCTGCATCTCCAGCAGCTTGTCGTGCTGCTTGAAGTATTCCAGCCGCTCCTGCAGATCGTGGCGGATCTGGCCGAGCATGCTCAGCGTCTTTTCGCGCGGCGTGACGTAGTGCGACTTGGGGAAGATGGTGAGACGCGGTACTTTCTGCCGGGTCTCGCCGGTCAGTGGATCGAAGTAGCTCAGCGCTTCGATCTCGTCGTCGAACAGTTCCACGCGCACCGCGGCATCGTCCGATTCCGCCGGATGGATATCGATGACCTCGCCACGCACGCGGTAGGTGCCACGCTCCAATGCGATGTCGTTGCGCGTGTATTGCATCGCGGTGAGCTGGTGGATGATGTCGCGCTGGTTCATGTGCGCGCCCTTGTTCAGGTGCAGCACCATCTTGAAATAACTGTCGGGATCGCCGAGGCCGTAGATCGCCGAAACCGAGGCGACGATGATCGCGTCGCGCCGCTCCAGCAGCGCCTTGGTTGCCGACAGGCGCATCTGTTCGATGTGCTCGTTGATCGCGCTGTCCTTGTCGATGAAGGTATCGGTGGACGGGATGTAAGCCTCGGGCTGGTAGTAGTCGTAATACGAGACGAAATACTCGACAGCGTTGTTCGGAAAGAAGTCGCGAAACTCGCCATAGAGCTGGCCAGCCAGCGTCTTGTTCGGCGCCAGGATCAGCGCCGGGCGTTGCAGCTGATTGATGACGTTGGCGATGGTGAAGGTCTTGCCCGAGCCGGTGACGCCCAGCAAGGTCTGATGCATCAGGCCATCCTGCAGTCCTTGCGTCAGCTGCGCGATCGCGTTCGGCTGATCGCCGGCCGGCGGCCAGTCGGCCTTGAGTTGCAACGCGTCCTCGGCGCGCTGGCGCAGGCGGATCGCTTTTGCGGATTCGGCGGTAGCTTCGCGCATGGGGCGTGCCGGTCGGGTGGGACTGGGCAGCATAAAAGATTCGTCCCGGTCTTGCGTGGTGTCGCGTCACCCGCTCTTGCCGGAACGTCTTGAAATGTTGTTAT
>DATMTG010000213.1:0-18862 GCA_035565075.1 Stenotrophobium sp. | reverse complement strand
GGACTCTACAACGGCTTTCTGGTGGCCGGCCTGCTCTGGGGTTTGAGCCTTGGCGAAGGCGGATCGCAGATCAGGGAATTTTTCCTGTGCTGTGTGCTGGTGGCCGGCATCTTCGGTGGCCTCACGGTCGGCCGCAAGATTCTCATCGTGCAGGCCCTGCCTGCCGCGGCAGCGCTAGCGGCGCTCCATTTCATCTGAGCCCGCCAATGCAGCAATGAGCAGCGACTTGATCTCCGGCACGCAGGAGCCGCAGTTGCCGCCGGCCTTGAGACAGGCGGTGACCTCGCCGGCGGTCCTGAGTCTGTGTTTGCGGATCGCGTCGGCGAGGGTGTTGCGGCCGACGCCATAGCAGGAGCAGACCGTGGGACCGGTGTCGGCCTGCTTGTCGACCGGCTCGCCGATCAGCAGTCCGACGCGATCGATCTGCGCCAGCTGCTGCTTGCCGAACAGGCTGGACAGCCACGCGCGCGAAGGCAGGTCGGGACGCGGCGACACGAACACGCAGGCTTCGATGCGCTCGCCCTGCATCAGCACGCCACGGTAAATGCCAGCAGTGGCGTCGCTGTATTCCAGCCAGTCTGCGGCCGGGTCCTGCGCACCCAGCAGCGCGCGGCCCCAGGCGGGCCAGTCCTGCACTGGACCGCGGCCGCCGAGTTCGTAGCGCAGGAATTGCCGGCCCTGGATGCGCGTCCACCAGGTCACGCCGTCCACATCGAGCGCGCGTCGGCTGAGGATGAAACCATGCCAGTCCACGCCGAAGGCCCCGACACGCACCGGCGTGTGCTTGAACTCCGGCTCACCCGAGACCGGGTCCACCGCAGGGTTCACCAGCGCGCCGACGCGCGCGTCGGAAGCGAACTGGCCGCTCCAGTGGATCGGCACGAACACACTGCCGCGCGGCTGTTCGCCGCTCGTGGTCAGTCGCGCCACCAGCGCGCCCCAGCGCGTCGCCACGCGCACCAGCTCCCCGGCGCGCACGCCGCAGCTCAGCGCGTCGTGCGGGTGCATGTCGACGTAAGGCTCGGGCACATGGTCGGCGAGCTTCGGCGACAGGCCGGTGCGCGTCATCGTGTGCCACTGGTCGCGGATGCGCCCGGTGTTGAGCACCAGCGGAAACTCCGCGTCCGCGGGATTTGCCGGCGCACGCGGCGCCGTCGGGATGAAACGGGCCTTGCCGTCGGCATGGAAGAATTTTCCGTCGGCGAACAGGCGCGCTGTTCCGGGAGACGGGAGATGAGAAACGGGAGACGCAAGCGGCCATTGCACCGGCAACAGCGCGTCGTACTGCTCGCGCGTCATCCCCGCAAGCCCGCCGATGTCGAAGCAGCGTAACGCCACCGGCTTTTCCGACTCCCGTCTCCCGTTTTCCGCTTCAGCATTGCGGTACGCCGACAGACGCGCGTGCTCGTCGAAGATTTCATGCGGCGAGCTGAAGTTGAAGCCCTCGCCAAAGCCCATGCGCTTCGCCACTTCGCAGACCATCCACCAGTCCGGCCTGGCTTGGCCCGGCGGCGGCAGGAACGCGCGCTGGCGCGAGATGCGGCGGTCGGAGTTGGTGACGGTGCCGTCCTTCTCGCCCCAGGCCAGCGCCGGCAGCAGCACATGGGCGCAGGCGGTGGTGTCGGTGTTTTGCATCACGTCGGACACCACGACGAGTTCGCACTTCGCCAGCGCGGCCTTGACCTTGTCGGCGTCCGGCATGCTCACCACCGGGTTGGTCGCCATGATCCACAGCGCCTTGACCTTGCCGGCGTCGATCGCGTCGAACAGTTCGACGGCCTTCAGGCCCTGCTGCGCGACCATGCATGGACTGTTCCAGAAGGCCTGCACGATTTCGCGGTGCCGCGCGTCGCCGATCTCCATGTGTGCGGCGAGCATGTTGCACATGCCGCCGACCTCGCGCCCGCCCATCGCGTTGGGCTGGCCGGTGACCGAGAACGGCCCCGCGCCCGGCTTGCCGATGCGGCCGGTGAGCAGGTGGCAGTTGATGATGCTGTTGACCTTGTCGGTGCCGGAGCTGGACTGGTTCACGCCCTGCGAGAACACCGTCACCGTCCTTGCGGTGCGCGCGAACAGGCGGAAGAACTCGTCGATCAAATGCGCGTCCAGCCCGCAGGCGCGCGCCACCGCGTGCAGGTCGCCGCCGGCCTGCGCCACTCGCAGCGTTTCGCGCAGACCCTGGGTGTGTGCGTCGACGAAAGCGGCGTCCTCGACGCCGTGCCGGTCGAGATAATCGAGCAGACCGTTGAACAGGGCGACATCGCTGCCGCTTTTCAGCGGCAAATGCAGGTCGGCGATGTCGCAGGTGGCGGTGCGGCGCGGATCGATCACCACCACCTTCATCTCCGGCCGCAGTTCCCTGGCCCTGGCGATGCGCTGGTACAGGATCGGGTGGCACCACGCGGTATTGGAACCGGCCAGCACCACCAGGTCGGCCAGTTCGAGATCCTCATAGCTGGCCGGCACCAGGTCCTCACCGAAGGTGCGCTTGTGGCCGGCCACCGCGGAGGCCATGCACAGCCGCGAGTTGGTGTCGATGTTGGCTGTGCCGATATAACCCTTGATCAGCTTATTGGCGACGTAATAGTCCTCGGTCAACAACTGGCCGGAGACGTAGAACGCCACCGCGTCGGGGCCGTGTTCGTCGATGATTTTCCTGAAGCCACCAGCGACGGCATCGAGCGCTTCGTCCCAGCCGGCCTGTCTTGCCGTCTCCCGTTTCCCGCCTCTCGTCTCCCTCACCACCGGATGCAGCAGCCGCCCGTCGAGTGCGACCGTCTCGCCCAGCGCTGCGCCCTTGACGCAAAGCTTGCCGAGATTGGCCGGATGGCGCGGGTCGCCGCTGATCTCGACGCCACCGCGGCGCGGCGCGGCCAGCACGCCGCAACCCACGCCGCAGTAGGGACAGGTCGTTCTGACCGGCGCGCTCATTGCGGTTCGCAGTAAGCCTTGCCGAACAGCAGCTTCTGCCGCAGGTCGCTGACATCCACGCCGCGCTGCATCAGTTCGAAGTACCACGCGCCATCGGCGACATCGCCGAACAGCACGATGCCGCGGATGCGGTTGTCCTTGAGCACCAGGCGCTTGTAGACGCCGCGCCGCGGATCGCTCAGCACCAGATCCTCGGTGCCCTCGCCGCCCATGAAGTCGCCGGCCGAAAACAGATCGATGCCGGTAACCTTGAGCTTGGTCGAAGTCACCGAGCCCTGGTAGCGCGCGAAGCCCATCTGCGCCAGGTGCGTGGCGCAGACGTTGGCCTGATCCCACAGTGGCGCGACCAGACCGTAGGTGGCGTTGCGGTGCTGCACGCACTCGCCGACGGCGTAGATGCGCGGATCGAAAGTCTGCAAGGTGTCGTCGACGATCACGCCGCGCTCGACGCGCAGGCCGCAGGATTTCGCCAGCTCGATGCTGGGCTTGATGCCAACCGCCATCACCACGAGGTCGGCGGGAATCACCGTATCGTCCTTGAAGCGAACACCGATCACACGGTCATGGCCGAGGATTTCCTCGGTCTGCGCCTGCATCATGAACTCGAGGCCGCGACTCTCCAGCGAGGTCTTCAGCATCGCTGCGGCCTGGCGGTCGAGCTGGCGCTCCATCAGCGTGTCCATCAGGTGCACCACCGTCACCTTCATGCCCTGGCGCATCAGGCCGTTGGCAGCTTCCAGCCCGAGCAGCCCACCGCCGATGACGACGGCGTATTTGCCATGCCTTGCGGCAGCGAGCATGGAATCGACGTCGCTCAGGTCGCGGAAGCTGACCACGCCCGGCAGATCCCTTCCCGGCACGGGAATGATGATGGGATTGGAGCCGGTCGCCAGCAGCATGCGGTCGTAGGTGGTCTCGTAGCCGCTCTGCGAGCGCACCGTGCGCCGTGGCCGGTCTATGGAGACGATCGGATCTCCGGTGTGCAGCGCAATGCCGTGGCGCGCGTACCATTCCGGCGCGTTGAGCATGATCTCCTCGACCTGCTTCTCGCCAGCCAACACCGGCGACAGCAGGATGCGGTTGTAGTTGCCGTGGCGCTCGGCGCCGAAAACGGTGATGTCGTACAGATCCGGCGCGATGCGCAGAATCTCCTCGACCACGCGCATCGCCGCCATGCCGTTGCCGACCACCACCAGCCGCGGCTTCTGCGCAACCTTGCCGCGCACGCCTGCCGGCGGCACCGCGACGAACACGCGGCCATCCTCCACGTACGCCGAGTAGACCCGCACCGAAGCCAGCGGATCCTCGATGCACTCGCCGGTGTTGATATCGAAATGCTGCTTGTAGATCGGCGAGGCCACCACCAGGCGACCATTGAGATCGCCGACGATGCCGCGCGACAGCACATGTGCGCCGCTGTTGGCGTCGTAGTTGCCGATGGCATAGACCCGGTCGGTTTCGCCGACGCGGAAGATCGCGACCTGGCGGCCCCCGACCAGCGCGCACACGCCCATGTCCGGCAGGATTTCGTCCAGCGCGCAGACGGCAGTGCCGTTGTTTTCCATCACGGTGCTCATGCGCTGAGTTTCTCCAGCCTGGCGGCGCGGCGCTGCTGGCGCTCGTCGATGTTGGCCGGGCGGATCTGCCCGCGTTCGGACACGAACACCACGCCGTCGTCGGGCTGCTCGCTGTTGACGAAATGGCGGAAGCGCTTGAGCGTCTGCGGATCGTTGATCGCCTGCTTCCATTCGCACTCGTAGGTGTCGACGATGTGCGCCATCTCGGCATCCAGTTCGGCGCCGATGCCGAGCTTGTCTTCACACACCACCTCGCGCAGGTAGTCGAGCCCGCCCTGCAGGTTTTCCAGCCAGACGCTGGTGCGCTGCAGGCGGTCGGCGGTGCGGATGTAGAACATCAGGAAACGGTCGATGGTCTTGATCAGCGTTTCCTTGTCGAGGTCGCTGACCAGCAGATCGGCGTGGCGCGGCTTCATGCCGCCGTTGCCGCAGACGTAGAGGTTCCAGCCCTTGTCGGTCGCAATCACGCCGACGTCCTTGCTCTGCGCCTCGGCGCACTCTCGAGTACAGCCGGACACCGCCAGCTTGATCTTGTGCGGCGAGCGCAGGCCGCGGTAGCGGTTCTCGAGCTCGATCGCCAGGCCGACCGAATCCTGCACGCCGTAGCGGCACCAACTGCTGCCGACGCAGGATTTCACCGTGCGCATCGATTTGCCGTAGGCATGGCCAGACTCGAAGCCGGCGTCGATCAGTTCCTTCCAGATCAGCGGCAACTGCTGCACCTGCGCGCCGAACAGGTCGATGCGCTGGCCACCGGTGATCTTGGTGTAGAGGCCATATTTCTTCGCAACCGCACCCAACACGATCAGCTTGTCCGGCGTGATCTCGCCGCCGGAGACGCGAGGCACGATCGAGTAGGTGCCGTCCTTCTGGATGTTGGCGAGGAAGTAGTCGTTGCTGTCCTGCAGCTTGGCGTGCATCGGCTTGAGCACATGCTCGTTCCAGCAGGTCGCTAGGATGCTGCCGATGGTTGGCTTGCAGATGTCGCAACCATTGCCCTTGCCATGCTTGGCCAATAGCTCGTCGAACGTGCGGATTTTTTCGGCGCGGATCTGGTGATACAGCTCCTGGCGCGTGAACGCGAAGTGCTCGCAGATATGGTTGTTGACCGCCATGCCGCGGCTCGCCAGCTCGTGCTTGAGAATCTGCGTCACCAGCGGTCCGCAGCCGCCGCAGGAGGTCGCGGCCTTGGTTTTCTTCTTGAGATCGCCCAGCGTGACACAGCCGGATTCGATGGCGTCGCAGATCGCGCCTTTACTGACGTTGTTGCAGGAACAGATCTGCGCCGTCGCCGGCAGCGCCGCCATGCCGATGCCACCGCCCTTCTCGCCGCCGCTGTCGCGGCGCGGCAGGATCAGGTCTTCCGGATGCGGCGGCAGTTCCATCTTGTTCAGCATCATCTGCAACAGCGTGCCGTACTCCTCGGCGTCGCCCACCAGCACCGCGCCAAGCAGGACCTTGTGATCCTCGCTGACCACCAGCTTCTTGTAGACCTGCTTGATCTCGTCGGAGAACGCATAAGTGCGCGAACCCGGCGTGGCGGCATGGCAGTCGCCGACGCTGGCGACATCGACCCCGAGCAGCTTCAATTTCGTGCTCATGTCGGCGCCGGTGAAGGCCTCGCCGTCGCCGCGCAGCGCGTGGTCGGCGGCGGTCATCGCCATCTGGTAGCCGGGTGCGACCAGGCCGAATATTTTACCGCCCCACAGCGCGCATTCGCCGATGGCATAGATGTCGGGGTCGGAAGTCTGGCAGCGGTCGTTGATCCTGATGCCGCCGCGCTCGCCAACCTCGATGCCGGCGGCGCGCGCCAGTTCGTCGCGCGGACGGATGCCGGCGGAGAACAGGATCACGTCCGTCTCCAGCGAGCTGCCATCGGCGAACTTCATCCTGTGACGGCATGTTTCGCCGTCGACGATTTCCAGCGTGTTCTTGCCGATGTGCACGCACACGCCAAGCTGCTCGATCTTCTGGCGCAGCACGCGGCCGCCGCCGTCGTCCACCTGTACCGCCATCAGACGCGGCGCGAATTCGACGACGTGCACTTGCAGACCGAGGTCCTTCAGCGCCTTGGCGGCTTCCAGTCCGAGCAACCCACCACCGACGACGACGCCGATCCTGCCCTGTCGGCTCGCCGCGTCGATCGCCTCGAGATCCTCGATGGTGCGATAGACAAAACAACCCGTCCGGTCTTTGCCCGGCAATGGCGGCACGAAAGGATAAGAGCCGGTCGCCAGCACCAGCTTGTCGTAGATCAACTCGCGGCCCTGCGTCGAACGCACCACTTTGTTATGGCGATCGATCTCTGCCGCCGCATCGTTGAGGTGCAGCTCGATACCGTTGCCCTCGAAGAAACCTTCGGCGACCAGCGACAGTTCCGCCGTGCTCTTGCCGGCGAAGAACTCCGACAGGTGCACGCGATCGTAAGCCGCACGCGGCTCCTCGCAGAGCACGGTCAATTCGACATCAGCGCTGCCGCCATCGGCGATGATGCGCTCCAGGAATTTGTGTCCGACCATGCCATTGCCGATGACAACGATGCGCTGTTTCATGTCCTTGTCCTTGCCTGCCCTGCCAATCAGTCCGTTCTCACGTATTGCAGCAATCGGCATGCCATGTTCATTTGGACCTTATTCCTTACGTCAACGAAGCCGCGAAGCTCGCTTCATCTTTCGCTTGCGCCTCGCCAAAGGCGTCACGTTCACGCTTGAGGACTTCCGGTGAGAAACGCACCAGCAAGGCGCACAGTGCGGCACCGGTGACGAGAATGCCGAGGATGAACAGACACTGCTGGATGTTGGCGGCATCCTTCATCATGAAGCCCGCCGCCACCGCGCCGACGTTGCCGCCGGCGCCGATGATGCCGGCGACACCGCCCAGCGCCCTGCGGTCGATGAACGGCACCAGCGCATAAGTCGCGCCGCAGGCCATGTGCGTGAACAGGCCGAAAACAAGCATTGCCGCCACCGCCCATCCCGCGCTGTGCATCTGCGAGAAACACAACAGGCCAGCGCCTTCACCGACGATCAGCGCGAACAGCAGCAGCGTGCGCCCGTGCAGTCCCATGATGCGCGCCACGCGGTCGGAAACGATGCCGCCGAGCGCGCGCGCGAACAGCGCCAGCAAGCCGAAACTGCCGGCGGCGAAACCCGCGGCCTTCAGAGACAGGCCGAACTGCTCGACGTAATACAGCGCGGCGATGTTATGCATGAAGATTTCGACGCCGAAACAGGCACCGTAGGTCATGAACAGCAGCCAGACGCGATAGTTGGCGGCCGCCAGGCGGAAGCTGGCCCAGCCCTCGCGTTTTCCGCTGGAAGGCGTCTCGCCACGGGCGCGCAGCTCGTCGTAGTTACCCTCCGGGCAGTCTTGCGAAAAGCGCCAGTAGAACCATGCCATCGCGATCATCAGCACCCCCGGCACCATCAATGCGATGCGCCAGCCCAGCGACTGCTCGACACCCAGCAGCATGATCGCCGCGAGGATCAGCGGCATCAGCGTCTGCGCCATGCCGCCGCCGAGATTGCCCCAGCCTGCGCTGGCGGCGTTGGCGGTGCCAACCACGTTCGGCGCAAACATCACCGAGGTATGGAACTGGGTGATGACAAAACTCGCGCCGATGGCGCCGATGGCCAGCCGGAAAAACAGGAAGGCCTCGTAGCTTTGCGAGAACGCGACGCCGATCACCGGCAGCGCGCCCAGCAGCAGCAGACCGGTATAAGCCTTGCGCGGCCCGAAGCGGTCGCACATCGGGCCGATCACCAGCCGCACCAGGATCGTCACCGCCACCGCGGCAATATTGATGTTGGCGATCTGGTCCTTGTCCAGCCCGAACTGGCCCTTGATCAGCGGCATCAGCGGCGCGCAGGCGAACCAGCCGAAAAAACAGACGAAGAACGCCATCCAGCTCAGGTGGAACGCGCGCATCTGCGGCGTGCTGAAGCTGAACAGGTCGATGCGATTAGCCTTGTGCATCAGTTTCACGATTAAACTCTCGCGCGTGAATTGCACTGCTTTGTCAGGCAATGCCCGTGCCAGCCGCCGCAGGCTGGCCACAACGAGGGATACCGCATGAGGCGCACTCATTCAGTGCCGGATGTTCCGCTGACCGGCGGCATACTCGCCGGCGGCCTCGGCACACGCCTGGGCAACATCGACAAAGGCTGGATCGAGGTCGGCGGCCAGCCGCTGATCGAGCGCGTGTTGCAGCGTCTGCAACCGCAGGTGGATCGCGTGGTGATCAATGCCAATCGCCACGCCGGGGATTACGCACGATTCGGCTGGCCGGTGGTGGCGGACGCGATGCCGGATTTTCCCGGCCCGCTGGCCGGCATTGCCGCCATTCTGGACACGGCACGCACCGATTGGGTGCTGTGCGTGCCCGTCGATGCGGCACTGCTGCCGACGGACCTTGCGCCAAGACTGTGCGAGGCGCTGCGACAAAATGATTCACCTGCCGCATACGTGTGCACAGCGGATGGCCCGGTGCCGGTGTGCTGCCTGCTCTCGACAATCCTGCGTAGCGATCTGCAGGCCCGCCTCGCAGCCGGCGAGCGCAGCGTGCAGAGCTGGCTGGCGCGCTCAGGTGCCGTGGAAGTGTCCTTCGGCGACTGGCCACGCGAATACTGGAGTCTGAATACGCCGCAGGAGCGGCGCGCGGTCGAATCTCTGCTGGCCCGGCATCCGCGCTAGGCGGCGCGGCTCAGCGCTCGGTAAGGCGCGGCACCAGCGTGGCGAAATTGCACGGCTCAAAGCGCGCGTCAAGCTGCGTCGCCAGCAACTCATCCCAGGCGGTCTCACAGGCGTCGACGCTGCCCGGCACGCAGAAGATGTACTTGCCGTTGGCGACGCCGGCAAGACAGCGCGACTGCATCGACGAGCTGCCGATACGTTTGAAGCTGACCGCGCGGAACAGTTCGCCGAAGCCGATCAGCTCCTTGTCCAGCAGCGGCGCGATCGCCTCGGGCGTGCCGTCGCGACCGGTGACGCCGGTGCCGCCGGTGGTCAGGATCACCTGGGTCTTGTCGTCGACGATCCAGTTCGAAACGGTCGCGCGGATGCGATAGATGTTGTCGGGCGCAATCGCGCGTTCGGCCAGCTGGTGCCCGACCTGCGTAAAACGTTCGATCAGCGTATCGCCGGAGCGGTCGTTGGTCAGCGTGCGCGTGTCGGAAATCGTCAGAACACTGATTCGCAGCGCCAGAAAATCCTTGGACATGGTTTAGAGCCTTATGCGTGCAACGGCATGCGCCGCCAGTTCATCAGGATAATGCGTCACCAGCAGCAACGGCAGCTTTCGTGCCTGCTCCAGCAATAAATCGACAACCCGCCGGCGCGTCGCTTCATCCAGCGCAGCCAGCGGCTCATCGAGCAGCATCCAGCGCGGGCCACTCGCCAGCGCACAGGCCAGCGCCGCACGCATGCGTTCGCCACCGGACAGGCGCGAGGGATATTGCGCCAGCAAGGCTTGCAGGCCGAGGCGTTCAGCCAGTTCCGGCGCGGACGGCGGCGCTGCTCCAACATCCTCTGTCGCATAAGCGCCCGCAAACCGAAAATTGGCGGCGATAGTCAGGTGCGGCAGCAGGCTGGCCTCCTGGAACACCAGACCGGCGCGCCGGAGATGTGCCGGTAGGAAATGTTTTGCGTCCTGCCAGGTATGGCCGTTGACGCGCACGGCCCCGGGAACTCGAACCAGTCCAGCCAGCGCGTGCAGCAGGGTGGATTTTCCGGCACCGGAAGCCCCCGTCAGCAGGCACAGCCCGCGCGCCGGCAATTCCGCCGCCACGCGCCGCGACGGCCATTGCAGGTCGATGACGATACCGTCGCTCATGCCGTACTCATGTCAGGTAACGCATCTGCCAGCGACGCAGCATCACGTAAACCGGCGTCATCAGCAGCACCGATAGCAGCAGCAGGCACAGTGCCAACCGGTGCGCGTCGGCGTATTGCATGGTTTCGACATGTTCATAGAGCGCAATCGAGACCAGCCGCGTGACCCCTGGAATATTTCCGCCGATCATCAGCACCACGCCGAATTCGCCGAGCGTGTGGGTAAAACCCAGCAGCGCCGCGGAAATCAGGCCCGGCAGCACCAGCGGCACCGCCACCCGCCACCAGCGCTGCAGCGGCGGCGCGCCAAGCACCGCTGCCAGCTGCAAGGGCCGCACGCCGACGGCGGTAAAAGCCTGGGTCAGCGGCTGCACCACGAACGGCATCGAATACAGCACCGAACCGATCAACAGTCCGGTGAACGTGAAATTGAGCCCGTGACCGGCGAACAGCAGCAACAGGTAGAATCCGATCACCGTCGGCGGCAGCACCAGTGGCAGCGCTACCAGCGCTTCAACGACATGGCGCAGCGGGTGGCGGCTGCGTGCCAGCCACCATGACAGCGGCAGCGCCAGCAGCACCAGTGTCACGGTGGTTGCAGCGGCCAGGCGCAGCGTCAGCAGCAGGCTTTGCCAATCGTCGGCGGAGAGCGGCATTTATCCGGGCGTGTCGTAACCGGCCGCTCGAATCGCGGACCGTGCATCGTTGCGCAGGTAATGCAACCAGGCGATGGCGGCGGCATTGCCGGCACCGTGCCTGAGCAAAACCGCCTGCTGCACCAACTGCGGATACAGATCTTGCGGCGGCAGCCAGCTGACGCCACCCTTGCCGCGGATTTCCGAGACGGCGACGAAGCCCATCGCGGCCGCGCCGCTGGCAACGAACTGCAGGGTCTGCCCGATGTTCTGCCCGGTGACCAGATGGGATTGCACCGCAGCCCATAGACCCAGTTTTTCCAGCACCGCCTGAGCTGCGGCTCCGTAGGGGGCGAGTTGCGGGTTGGCGATCGCAAGCTTGCCGTCGGGTGCAAGATTTTCCAGCGATTTTTGGTCCAGCGTCGTGAGCGTGGTACTCCACAAGGCCAGTTTGCCAATCGCGTAGGTAAAGCGGCTGCCGGACACGGCCAGGCCCTCTCTCTCCAGCGCCGCCGGATGGGCCGCATCAGCGGCCAGCCAGGCATCAAACGGTGCACCATGACGGATCTGCGCATCGTGAGCGCCGGTCGAGGCCGAGCTGAACTGCACCCGCTGCCTAGTGGCGCGCTCGAATCCGGGTGCCAGCGCCCTTGCGGTCTCGATGAAATTGGCGGCGACCGCGATATTGGCGGTATCCGCCCTGGCAGCGGGACTGGTCATGCTCATCGCGGAAATCAGCGCCATGATGGCCAGACTCATCCGTTTCATGGCGATTTCGCTATCGGCGTGCCTTCGACGAACGTCTGGCGGCCATCGGCGAAATGCTCCTCTTTCCACACCGGCACGCGCGTCTTCAGCGTATCGATGGCCCAGCGCGCAGCGTCGAACGCCGCACCGCGATGGCCGGCACGCACCACCACCATCACCGACCATTCGCCGAGCTTGAGCAAGCCGGTACGATGCACGAGGCGGCAGTGGCGGATATCGAAGCGCCGCAGCGCTTCCTGCTCGATCTCCGCCAGGGTCTTTTCCGCCAGCGGTACGTAGGCGGTGTAATCGATCATCCGCACGCCCTGATCGAGACGAACCGTGCCGCCGAATACCACCACCGCGCCGCAGGCCGGGTCTTCGGTCTGCGCCAGCAGATTTTCGATATCCAGTGCGTCAGCAGTCACTCGTGTCATGTTTTCCGTCATCCTTAGCCCTTCATGCGTTCGCCGCGTGCGAAGCCTGCTTCGCGTAAAGCGCGCGGCTCACCCGCCGCTCACCGGGGGAATCAGGGCCAGGGTCGTGCCGTGGTCGAGCTGCGCGCTGCGCGCGACCAGCGCGTCGGCGACCGCGCAGGCCGTGTTCTCGAGCCGAGGCGCTATCTCCGGGAACCGCGCCGCCAATGCCTCGAGAGCATCGGCCACGGTTGCGCTCGCCGGCAGTTCCAGCGCGCAGCGCTGTGCCCCGGTCAGGCGGCACAGCGCACCATACAACTCGATCACGATCTCCATCTCAGCCCCCGAGCGCGTGCATGCTGATGGGCCGCTCGACATAGCCGGTCTGGGCATAGCCGGCCTCCTTGTGCCAGACCTGTGCGCGCATCTGTGCTTCGATCCGGTCATCGTCGACGCCACTGCGCAATACCGTGCGCAGGTTCAAGCCCTGCGCCGAGAATAGACAGTTGTAGAGCTCGCCACTGGCGGTCAGGCGCAGGCGATCGCAGCGCTGGCAGAATGGCTGCGAGATGGTGGAGATGATGCCGATCCTGCCACGGCCGTCGAGCTGATAATAGCGGGCCGGATCGCTGCCCTGCGGCAACGCCTGCACGCGGAAAGAACGACCCAGCATCTCCAGCATGTCGGCGGCGGGAAACACCCGTCCGCGATGCCACTGCCCCCCGTCGTCCAGCGGCATGAACTCGATCAGGCGCAGCGTGATTTCGTGCGTCAGCGCCCAGTGCGCCAGCGGCAGGATCTGGTGCTCATTGATGCTGCGCATCACCACTGCATTGACCTTCACCGCCAGACCCGCTTCACGCGCAGCGTGGATGCCGGCAATCACCTGCGCCGGATCCCCGCGCCCGCCGGACAACTGTGCGAACACAGCGGGGTCGAGCGCGTCGAGACTCACATTCAGATCGTCCAGTCCAGCGTCGCGCAACGCCTTTGCCCGCGGAGCCAGCAACAGACCGTTGCTGGTCAGCGATATGCGTTCAAGCCCGGCCTCGCGCAGCCACGACAGGTCTTCGACGACCGCTTCCAGGTCCTTGCGCAACAGCGGCTCGCCGCCGGTCAACCGCAGTTGCGTGATGCCCATTCGCGCCACGAACAGCTGGACGATCCGCTGCAGCTCGGCACGACTCAGGATGCGCTCGCGCGGTAACCATTGCGGCGTTTCCGGCATGCAGTAGACACAGCGCAGGTTGCAGCGGTCGGTGAGCGAGACCCGCAGCTTGCGCTTGTGCCGGCCGTGCTGATCGACCACCCAGCCAGACGCCGGCCATGCTTGCGGTACAGTCGTCATGCGCGGTGCTCGCCCAGAAAACGATTCATGCGATCTCACAAGCCATATCCATGCCAGATTTACGTGTGCAATTCGGCCACATGTCAGGAGGACTGCACTCTCGCCGATTCCTGGATGCGAGCGCCAACCGATCGTTCATCCGGAACCATTTCGACCTCGAATGCAGATCGCCTGACCCGCACCAGTATAGAATCATTCGTGTCCCATCAACGATCAGCTCGGTAACGGATGCGGGACTATCTCCGCCCCGCCCTCAATCATGAAAAACGTCAGCGCCAAACCCGAAACCCTGCGCAGCGCAACCGCGGCCGCAACGCTGCATGCGCCGCCGGACTGCGTCGTACTGCTGCGCGAACGCCGTGCCGAGAAAGGCGACGCCCTGGAGATCGGCCGCATGGCGGCTATGCTCGCCGCAAAGAAGACCTGGGAGCTGTTGCCTCTGTGTCACCAGTTGCCGCTCACCGCAATCGAGGTGGGCTATGAACTGCGCGAGGCCGCGATCGAGATTCGTGTGCGCGTCGAGACCATCGCCGGCACCGGCGTCGAGATGGAGGCGCTGACCGCCGCCAGCGTCTGTGCGCTGACCATCTACGACCTGCTCAAGCCGCATGCCGACCAGAGCACGTTGCACATCGGTGGCGTACATCTGGTCGAGAAGACCGGCGGCAAATCGCAATACGCGCGCGCACTGTCGCCGCCCGGACGCGCGGTACTGCTCGCCACCTCCGACGCCGTCGTCAGCGGCCGCAAGCACGCCACCGCCGCGCAGACCGTACGCGAGGGCCTCGAGCGCGCCGGCATCCGCGTCGAAGTCACCGAAACCCTGCCCGACGAGCCGACGCAGATCGAGCAGCGCCTGCGACACTGGCTGTCGCAGGGCGTCGAACTGATCGCCACCGTCGGCGGCACCGGCATCCACGGTCGCGACCAGACCGTGCATGCGGTACGGCCGCTGCTCGACAAGGAATTGCCCGGCTTCATGGAGGCCGCGCGCGGCTATGGCCAGCGCCGCACGCCCTACGCGCTGCTGTCCTCCGGCATCGCCGGCATTGCCGGCCAGACGCTGGTCATCACCTTTCCCGGCAGCACGCGCGGCGCGCAGGAGACGCTGACCGCGTTGATCTCCGGCATCGTCCACGCGCTCGAAGGATTGCGCCGCACCTCATGATTCCACTCGCCGAGGCGCTCGCCACTTATCCTGCGCAACTGCGGCCGCTGCCAGCAGAACGGATTCCCCTGCAACAGGCCCTGTATCGGGTATTGCGTGCCGATGTGCTCGCCGCCTGCGACCTGCCGCGTCACTCGCAATCGGCGCTGGACGGCTATGTGCTGACCGCCGCCGACGCCGCCCGCGCACCCTGCCGCCTGCGCATCGCCGGAACGCTCGCCGCTGGCGACACCGCTGCGCTCACGCCGCTGGTCGACGGCGAATGCCGGCGTATCTACACCGGCGCGCGCGTACCGCCAAACGCGGGTGCGGTGGTCGCGCAGGAGCGCGTCAGTATTGCCGACGGGCACATCGGACTCCGTGAATCGCTCAAACCCGGCGCCAACATCCGCATGCAGGGGGAGGAAATGCGTGCGGGCAGCCCTGTCGCCCGCAGCGGCCAGCGCCTGACGCCGGGGCTGATCGCGGCGCTCGCCGCCGCCGGTGCGGCTCAAGTCCAGGTCACGCGTGCACCCCGCATCCGCTTACTGGTCAGCGGCGACGAGCTGCGGCCGCTCGGCACGTCGCTGGCCGATGGCCAGATCTGGGATTCAAACGGTCCGCTGGTGCTGAGCTGGCTGGCGGCGCATGGCTACGCCGCACAGGCGCAGCACCTGCCAGACGAGCGTGTCGACGTCGAGCGCATGCTCGACGCTGCGCTGACGCAATGCGATCTGGTCATCACCACCGGCGGGGTCTCGGTCGGCGACCGGGACTACATCATCCCGTCCGCGGAAAAGCTCGGCGTACGTCGCGTGTTCTGGCGCGTGGCGCAAAAACCCGGAAAACCCCTGTACTTCGGACTGCGTGAAGGCGCGGCGATACTCGGATTGCCGGGCAACCCCGCCGCAGTGCTGATCGGCCTGGTGCTGCACGTCAGTGCTGCGCTCGATGTGCTGGCCGGTGCCGACTCCGTGGGCGCGTCGTTTCATCCCGGCACGCTGGCCGCGCCGGTGCGCGGCGCTGCCCAGCGCGACAGCCTCCTGCGGATGCGCCTCGAATACGCCGCGGACGGCCGCGCGATGCTCCATCCACTGCCGCATCAGGACTCGCACATGCTGAGCAACCTGAACCGAGCCGACGTCCTGGCCCACGTGCCCGCTCAGGACCGCATCCATGCCGCTGGCGAGATCTTGGGCTGGACATTGCTGGCGTAAAACGCTGCCGTCTTAACTGCGGGGAAGCCTGTCGCGCAGAAGGAAAACCCCTGCAAACCCTGTAATTTGTTGGTGCGCCCGGCTGGATTCGAACCAGCGACCACCCGCTTAGAAGGCGGGTGCTCTATCCAACTGAGCTACGGGCGCCAGTGCTGCTGCGCCGTCAGGGCCGTCAGATCGGAATGACACCCCAACGAGGGGGCATATGATGCCACGACTGCCGCGCAATCCGAATCTGCGTGCAAATCGGCGATCACCGGGTTCACGCGGCCGTGAATCCGCTCATCGTTTCTTCTTGGGAACCCAGGCCCAGGTCATCTGGCACTGGATTGGTTCCAGGCCGCTGGCATCGGTGACGGTAACGGGCACCACCAGATCGCCCTTGGCCTGCGTGGCGATCGCGCGCTGTTGCAGCGCGCTGAGCGTCGCCACCGCGCGCAGGTCGCCCTCTGCGCGCCGCAGGTAATTGACCTGCATGCTCTTGAGCAGCGGCAGATGCGTGTCGGGCACGCTGAGTCCGAACACGGCACCGGTCGCGGTCTCCGCCAGCAAGGCCATCGCGGCGGCGTGAATCGTGCCGATGTGGTTGCGCACCTTGAGGCGGTTGCGCAGCGTCGCCACGGCGCAGCCTTCCTCAAGCTGCTCGAAACGCACGCCGCCGGTGCCGGCAAAACGCACGACCAGCCCGAACCCGGCGCTGATCAACGGCGCCTGCAAGGGCCCGGGCAGACGTCGAGCCTGGGCCACCAGACGCGCAAGTCCACTGGTTTTGCTCATCGGCTTGGCGCGATCAGAATGAATAACTGACGCTGATTGCGGCATTGTCACGATCGATCAAGGCGTTGTTGCGACCGCCTCCGAAATACCACTGGTACTGCACATGACCCGACAGGTTCTGGGTGACGTTGATGTCGGTACCTGCGATGACCTGCGAGGTCCCTTGCACGAAGTTCTGGTTGGGGAATGGCGCGATGCCGGTCATGTCGTGGGAAAAAATAAACTGCGGCTTGAGGTTCCAGCCGAACATCACGTTGTCGTATTCCATCTGGACGATGGAGCGCAGGCCCCAGGCGAATCGTGTGGCAAAACCGTCATTCTGCTGCGTCGGATTGAAGGTGTGGGTATCCGGTTGGCCGTTGGGCTGGCCGGTGCCGTCGGCGCCGGGGCTATGATGCGTATCCAGCGGCGAATTGCCCTCGATCTGCAAACGATCCAGCGACGGCAGGTTGAAGACCTGGGTGGCGCCAACCTCGGCGATCCAGATGATCTGGTCGGCACCGAACGGGTTGCTCGAGAACGCCTTGATGCCGGTGAAATCGTACTGCCCCACCTTGAAGCGCTGATAGCCGCGAATCAACTGGTTGGGCTGGATCTCGGTGTTGCGGTAGACGCTCAGATAATCCGGCGCTGCTTCGCGGGAACTGGGCAATGAGATATTGACGACGCCCAGCGGAAGATCCTGTTCTTTCCTGGGCAAGGCGGGTTGTATGCTGGCAAAAATCACGTCGCTGTATTGAATCTGCAGCGGCAAATTCGGGCGGTAGGACACCTCTCCGGCCAGCGACCATGTGCCGACATTGGTGTTGAAACTGATCCCGAACATGTGGATGTCTTCGGGATAATCGAAAAACGGCTTGATGGTATCGATCGGCGCCGGCTCCAGGCCGAGGCCCGCGACATTGAGCGTGCCGTTGAAGCCTTTGCAATCAATCGCCGCCTGCGCCGCGTTGGCTGAATCGCGTGCACAGGATTTGTTCGCCGCAAAGACACTCAGGTACGGCAGGCGGCTGTGATAGTTGAGATAGTAAAACCCGAGTTCGGTGCCGCCGTTGAGCCAGTCGGCGCTATAGGTCACTTTGGCGCCGTATTGCCCGCCGTTTTTCGGATCGCCGTAATCGTCCGGCAGCATGTGGGCGGTGAACGAGGTCGACGAGATCAGGCCGAGGACGCCAGCAGGTTTGAGCTTGCCATCGGGGTCTTCCGGAAACTGGCCGAGGCCGATGGTCACATAGTTGCCGCCGCCGATGATGTCGCTGCTGGACAGGAAACTGCCGGCCGCGGCGAACTGTACCGGGCGCCAGCCGAACTGGTACATCAGGTCCACGGTCAGGCCCGAGGCGACGTCCACCGACAGCAGGGCCGAGGGCACCGGCAGAAACAGTTCGTTGAACTGGATACCCGGCATGTAGAGATTGGCCTGGCTCGGCGGGTTGATTTCCGCAATGCTGTTGACCGCCACCAGGGTGCTCTCGCCCCAGCGGATGCCCTGTTGCCCGACCGACAGGACCGCATGGTGGTCGAACGCATCGAACGAGTATTGCCCGTAGGCATCCATCAACTCGAAATTCTTGCCGATGCGGCGATTGGCATCATTGGATCGACGCGTCTCTGCGGGCTGATACAGCGTGTTGTTGTGATGTTCCTTGAAATGGTTGTTGACCGGATCGAAGAAACCGAAGCCTCTCACGCGAACCATGAAGTCGTGGTAGGTCACCTTGAAATCGGTATCCAGCAGGGACGCCGCCGCAACGACGTCGTAGCGCTGGTAATTCATCTCGCCGTTGTCCGAGTTGCCACCGAAAAACGAACCCGCGGCATCGACCAGCCGCTGGTTGGGCGCAGGATCGCCGGTGAAGGAGATGCAGTCGTCCGGGGCGCATAAATTCTGCTGGCCCGGGATATTCAGCTTGCCGATCAGATTGCCGCTGGGCTTCTGCATGCGGAACGCCGCGCCGGCCGAGACGCGGTTTTTCCAGGTAAAGCCGAAATCGCCCCACTGGTAATCCAGCGCGTAGGCACTGCCGCAGGCCAGGCAGAGTCCACCCAGAACGGCTGCCTGCAGGATTTTAGCCATACCCCCCTCCATTATTCTTTTGACCGCGAGGCCACTATAACCACCTGTCTTTCAAGCTAACAGTCTTTCCCGGGGGCAGCATTGACTGCAATGCGATACGCCCCTGTCAATCCAGCCACTAATCGCTGTTAACATTGCAGGCGTCCGTCCTCACCCTCAAC
>DATMTG010000212.1:0-3337 GCA_035565075.1 Stenotrophobium sp. | reverse complement strand
TCATGAACACCCTACAAAGCTCCGCTGAACTCATTGGCCGTATCCTGATGGCGGCGATTTTCGTCATCGCCGGCTACGGCAAAATCACCGCTTACGCCGGCACTCAAGCCTATATGGCCTCGGCCGGCGTTCCCGGTGCGCTGCTGCCACTGGTCATCGCGCTGGAGCTCGGCGGCGGATTGCTGCTGATCGCTGGTTATCAGACGCGCCTGCTGGCGCTGGTGCTGGCCGGCTTCAGCCTGGTCACGGCCGCGCTATTCCACAACCCGCTCGCCGATCACGCGATGCTCACCATGTTTCTCAAGAACGTAGCGATGGCTGGCGGTTTCCTGATCATCGCCGTGCACGGTGCCGGACCGCTGAGCCTGGATCACAGATTCCGCACGTCGTAAGACGCACATCACCCATACATCACACACCCAACCGGAGAGTGTCATGACTACCCGCACACTGCAGAACATCATCCAATCGATACCCGCCTCCGATGGCGCAGGCGTCAAGCTGCGGCGCAGTCTCGGCGCAACCCAGGCACTGCGGCACGACCCGTTCCTGATGCTGGATGAATTCTTTTCGGACAATCCGGACGACTATCTCGCCGGATTCCCGTCGCATCCGCATCGTGGCTTTGAGACGGTGACCTACATGCTTGACGGCCACATGCAGCACCAGGATCACATGGGCAACAAGGGCGATCTCGGCCCCGGCGACGTGCAGTGGATGACCGCCGCGCGCGGCATCATCCATTCCGAGATGCCGCAGCAAAGCGAGGGTCGCATGCGCGGCTTCCAGCTCTGGATCAACCTGCCGGCGAAGGAGAAGATGAAACCCGCCGCCTACCGCGACGTGCCTGCGCGCGAGGTGCCAGTCATAGCGCTGGCGTCCGGTGGCGAGGTGCGCGTGATTGCAGGCACACTGGAGCAGGACGGCGTGCGCACCGACGGTCCGATCCAGGGCGTGACGACCGCGCCTTTGTATCTGGACGTGCGTCTGTCTGCGAACGCGGTCTTCACCGCGCCGGTGACAGCGGGTCACAACGCCTTCATCTATCTCTATGAAGGTGAGGCGACGGTCGGCGACGGCGCACGTGCATTACCGCATCAGGCAGCGGGCCTGCTGTCCGATGGCGATCAAGTCCGCATCACTGCGGGCAAGACCGGCGTGCGCTTGTTACTGCTGGCCGGCAAGCCGCTGCGCGAACCGGTGGTGCAATACGGGCCATTCGTGATGAACACGCGCGACGAGATCGAGCAGGCGATCGCCGATTATCAGAACGGCACGCTGGCACAAAAAGCCGCCTGAGTAGCACGCAATAAATACCCCCGCCAGCCTTGGCGACTGGCGGGGTTTATTTTTGCGTCTCAGACGCCTTGGCGGACGATGTCGGACGGCGCCAGCAGCGGCACCTGCAGCGAACCGCTCAGCGTCACCGCCGGCACCAGCAGGTCGCGCGACCAGGTGATCGGATACTGCGCGGTAAACGCATACACCAGCAGTCCGAGCTGGTCGCCGGGCTTGAGGCGGATGCTGATGCCGTTCATGTCGCCGACGTGCTGGCCGAAGCCGCGGATCGGCGTGTACTGCGCATCCACCGGCTCCCAGTCGGACGAGCCTTTCGGCAGCACGCCCACCGCCAGATAGAGGATCGGATCGCAGGCGCCGATGCCCAGCGGCACGGTGCAGGACGTCTGCTCCGCGCCGGTGAGCCCGGTCATGGTCACGTTCATCGTCGGGATGCCGGCGACCAGTGCGCCGTCGGCCGGCGCGGTGTAGAACGGCTGCACCGATAGCAGCGCCTGGCGCACGTCCGTGCCCAGCAGCGAGCCGACCACGCCGAGCAGGCTGTTGAGCTGCGGCGTGCTGGAGTTGATATCGAAATTCTGGCCGCCGTGCTTGACGTCGTGCACCTGGATCGCGTCCTTGTCGGCGATGCTCATGCAGATATCGCTGCCGGTGGTGATGACCTTGTCAGCGGCGCCGGCGATGCCCTGCAGCTTTTCCTGGAACCAGGCGAAGTCGGCATCTTCGACCTTGATGCTGCCGCAGGCGGAGGCGCCGCCAGGGCCCTGGAACTCGGGCGGATTGATCGCGGCGTAGAACGGCTCCAGCGCGGTCTGCAGGTCGGGACTGACCGTGGCGACACTAAGCGGCAGGATGTGCCCCGACTGGTGCGACAGCAGGCGCACATCGCCGCCCATCTTTTTCAGGCACTGGTAGTTGGCGTAACCGTTGTTGAAGTTGAACAGCGTGTCCGGCATGCCCTGGGTGATCAGCGCGTCGATCTTCGGGAACGGGGTCGGCGGCACCAGTAACTGATCCGGCACTGAAGTGGGCAGAATGAAAGTCTGCGGCCCCGGCGGCTGGCCATCGCAGAAATAATCGACGCTGTGATACTTGAAGAAGTTCAGCCCCGTGGCCGAGAACGAATTGGTCAGGCCGGCCATGACCAGGGTCTCGAAAATGGTCGAGTCCTGTCGCGTCGGCTCGCCCGCGCCCAGACGCGTCAGCAGGCCCGGCAGCGCCGCGGCAATGGCCGTCGGGTCGCCGCCGGCCAGGCTCAGCAACGGCAGTTCGCCGCCGCCGACCAGCGCCAGCCCCCAGCCGGACTTGACCACGTTGTTCTCGTTGAGCGCGTAGGTCAGATCATGCGGCGTGATGTCCGGCGCGATCACGCGCAGGCGATGCTTGGGATCGACGCCGGCCAGCAGGAACTGGTACATGCCGCCATAGCTGCCACCATAGCTGCCGACCACCATGCGCCCGTCGTCATGCCGGCGCAGGCCTTCGAGCTTCTCGGCCCAGTCGAGAATCGCGACCAGATCCTGTCCTTCGTATTCCGGGTCCATCACGCGCACGGTGCCGCTGGATTCGCCGAAGCCGCGCTCGTCGATGGAGATCACGTAATAGCCGGCGTCGCGCACGCGCGCGATCATGCTGCCGGCCGGTGCCGTGGTCTCGCGGCTGCCGCCATAGCCGTGGCCCTGCAGCACCAGCGGGTAGGTCTGGCCCGCCACCAGGTGGGTCGGCTCGAACACCTGGAACACCTGGGTGTCGCCGGTGGCCGCCACCGTGATCGCCTGGCGGTAGATCTTGCCATCGCGACTCGCGGTGACCGGCACCTGGGTGGCGCCCTCCGACCCCGCAGCCGAAGTCGCCGGCGCGCTGCTGCCGCAAGCGGCCAGCAGGCCGAGCAAGGCAATCGCGGTCAATGTTCTCGATATGAATTGCACGGTCATTCCCCTGTTCATGAAACGTTCCGCTCGGCAACGGACGCGGATATTTGATTTGCAGAAAATCCACGCCCGCTCGGTGCTGTGGACGCGGAATCATAAAGGCAAAT
>DATMTG010000211.1:0-11172 GCA_035565075.1 Stenotrophobium sp. | reverse complement strand
ATTGGTTCTGGCACCAGCGGGTGGGCCGCAATCCTGCCGCGCTGCTAGTCTTTCCCCATGAGCGAATTCTTCACGCTGCCGGAATTGCCGCACTTGCCGGCGCAGGCGCGCGTGTGGCTGGCGTACAGCGGCGGACTGGATTCAAGCGCGCTGCTGCATGCGCTGGCGAGCCAGCGTTTGCCGGGATTGCGCGCCGTGCATGTCCATCACGGCCTGCAACCGCAGGCTGATGAATGGGTGCAGCACTGCCAGGCGCAGTGCGCAACGCTGGGCGTGGCGCTGGAGGTGTTGCGCGTGCGCGTCGATGACACGCACGCGGCCGGGCCGGAGGCCGCCGCGCGCGAGGCGCGCTACGACGCCTTGCGCAGCGTGATGCGGGCCGGCGATCTGCTGGCGACCGCGCACCACCAGGACGACCAGGCGGAAACCGTGCTGCTGCGCCTGCTGCGCGGCACCGGCGTGCATGGCCTGTCGGCGATGCGGCCGCTGCAAGCGTTCGCGCCCGGGCAGTTATGGCGGCCGCTGCTCGAGGTGACGCGCGCGCAACTTTTTCGCTACGCGCAGTGGCATCGCCTGGGCTGGATCGAGGATCCGCACAACCAGTCGCCGCGCTACGCCCGGTCGTGGCTGCGCCAGGAACTCATGCCGCGTCTCGGGCAGCGCTGGCCCGCTGCGGCGGCGCAACTGGCACAGGCCGCCTCGCACTGCGCCGATGCCGCCGACCTGCTCGACGAACGGGCGCGGGCGGACCTGCTGGATGCGGCGTTGCCGGATTCCGATGGATATGCGCTGAAGATTCCGGTGTTGCAGGAATTGACGCCGGCGCGCCGGCGCAACCTGTTGCGCTACTGGTTGCGTCGCTGCGGCTGGCCGGTACCCTCGGCGCAGATGCTGGCGCGTTTGCAGGCCGAAGTGCTGGATGCGCGCGCTGACGCGCAGCCGCTGCTCAACTGCGGCGCCTACGAATTCCGCCGCTATCGCGAACGCCTGCATGTGATGGCGCCGCTGGCGCAAGCGCCGGTGGGCTGGTCCTGCGAATGGAACGGCGAGGGCGACTGCGTGCTGCCGGCGGATTGCGGCGTGTTGCAGTCGCGCGCCGCGGCGCCCTGGCCGCGACCCCTGACCGTGCGCCTGGCCCGCGGCGGCGAACGCATCCGCCTGACGCGGACGGCGCACCACCGCACGCTGAAGAACCTGCTGCAGGAGGCTGCCGTGCCGCCGTGGCTGCGGCCGCGCCTGCCCTTGCTTTATGCCGGGGAACAATTACTCTGCGTGGCATGCCGCTGGTGGGCCGCAGAGGCCGCCGGCGGCCTGCGGAACATCGTCTGGCGGCACGCACTGCCGGGCTGGAACAACGACCACGAGGAGCAGGAACCATGAATGGCCAGATGATGGATATGCCGCTGCTGATGTCGTCGCTGCTGGTGCACGCGGAGCGCTATCACCGCGATACCGAAATCGTCTCGCGCACCATCGAGGGCCCGATCCATCGCTATACCTACGCCGATGCCGCGCTGCGCGCGCGCAAGGCGGCGCAGGCCCTGCAGCGCCTCGGGCTCAGGCCCGGCGAGCGCGCGGCGACGCTGGCGTGGAACGGTTATCGCCACTTCGAGCTGTACTACGGCATCTCGGGCATCGGTGCGGTGATGCACACGCTCAACCCGCGGCTGCATCCGGACCAGGTGGTGTGGATCGCCAACCATGCGGAAGACCAGGTGCTGTTCTTCGATCTCACGTTCGCGCCGCTGGTCGAGGCGGTGGCGGCGCGATGCAAGACGGTGAAACACTGGGTGGCGATGACCGACCGCGCGCACATGCCGGCGCTCAAGGGCGTCAACGCGCTGTGCTACGAGGATCTGATCGGGGCCGAGAGCGGCGAGCTGGAATGGCCGCAGCTCGACGAACGCAGCGCGCTGTGCCTGTGCTACACCTCGGGCACCACCGGCAATCCCAAGGGCGTGCTGTATTCGCACCGCTCGATGATGCTGCACACCTTTGCCGCGCCGCTGCCGGACATGATGAACCTTTCGGGCAGTGACGTGATCCTGCCGGTCGTGCCGATGTTCCACGTCAACGCCTGGTGCATCCCTTATATCGGCGCCATGATCGGCGCCAAGCTGGTGTTTCCCGGTGCCAGGCTCGATGGCGAAAGCCTGTGCGAACTGTTCGAGTCCGAGCAGGTCACGTTCTCGGCCGGCGTGCCGACGGTGTGGCTGGGCATGCTGCAACACCTGCAGAAGGGCAACAAGGCACCGAGCGCGCTCAAGCGCATGGTGGTCGGCGGTTCGGCCTGTCCGCCGGCGCTGATGGAGACCTTCGAGCGCGATTACGGCATCCAGATGCTGCATTGCTGGGGCATGACCGAGATGTCGCCGATGGGCACGGTCGGCTCGCTCAAGGGCAAGTTCCTCAAGCTGCCGCGGGAGCAGCAGTTCAAGGTGGCGCTCAAGCAGGGGCGCCCGCCGTTCGGCGTGGACATGAAGATCGTGGATGCAAAAGGCGCGGAGCTGCCGCGCGACGGCAAGTCCAGCGGCGAGCTGCTGGTGCGCGGGCCGTGGATCATCGACACCTACTACAAGGTCGACAAGTCGCCGCTGGTGGACGGCTGGTTCCCCACCGGCGATGTCGCCAACATCGACCCCGACGGCTACCTGCAGATCACCGACCGCAGCAAGGATGTGATCAAGTCCGGCGGCGAATGGATCAGCTCGATCGACGTCGAAAACGTCGCGATGGCGCATCCGGCGGTGGCGATGGCCGCGGTGATCGCCGTCCCCCATCCGAAGTGGGACGAGCGGCCGCTGCTGGTGGTGGTGAAAAAGCCCGGTGCCGAAATCGGCCGCGACGACATGCTTAAATTCTTCGACGGCAAGATCGCCAAGTGGTGGACGCCGGACGACGTGGTTTTCGTCGAGGCACTGCCGCTGGGCGCGACCGGCAAGGTGCAGAAGAACGTCCTGCGCGAGCAACTCGGCGACCACAAGCTGCCCGCGACCGGGTAGGGCGGCGCTTTACATTGTGGGAGCGGGGGGCAATGCCGTAAAATCCCTTAAACCCGAACCCCCGCCGTGCCATGCCCGACGCGCAGCAGACTCGCTATATTTTTGTAACCGGGGGCGTCGTGTCCTCGCTCGGCAAAGGCATCGCCGCCGCATCCCTGGGGGCGATCCTCGAGGCGCGCGGGCTCAAGGTCAGCATGATCAAGCTCGACCCCTACATCAATGTCGACGCCGGCACCATGAGCCCGTTCCAGCACGGCGAGGTGTTCGTCACCGAGGACGGTGCCGAAACCGACCTCGATCTGGGCCACTACGAGCGCTTCCTGCGCGGCAAGACCGCGCGCAGCAGCAACGTCACCACCGGCCAGATCTATCGCAACGTGCTGGAGAAGGAGCGCCGCGGCGATTACCTCGGCAGCACCATCCAGGTGATTCCGCACATCACCGACGAAATCCAGACGCGCATCCGCATGGGATCGCAGGGCGCGGACGTCTGCATGGTCGAGATCGGCGGCACCGTCGGCGACATCGAGTCGCTGCCGTTTCTGGAGGCCATCCGCCAGTTCGCGGTCGAGCTGGGGCGCAAGAACTCGATGTTCATGCACCTGACGCTGGTGCCGTTCGTCAAGGCCTCGGGCGAGCTCAAGACCAAACCGACGCAGCATTCGGTCAAGGAACTGCGCTCCATCGGCATCCAGCCCGACATCCTGCTGTGCCGCACCGAGCGACCGCTGCCGGACGCCGAGCGCCGCAAGATTTCGCTGTTCACCAACGTCAGCATCAACGCGGTGATCTCGGCGGTGGACCTCGACGACATCTACAAGATTCCCGGATGGCTGCATCAGCAGGGTCTGGACGATCTGGTGGTCGACCACTTTGGCCTGGACTGCCGCAGCGCCGACCTGAGCCAGTGGGACCGCGTGGTGCAGGGCCGCGGCGAGATGGACCGCGAAGTCGAGATCGCTATGGTCGGCAAGTACGTCGACCTGGCCGACGCCTACAAGTCGATCAACGAGGCGCTGTATCACGCCGGGCTGCAGTCGAAGACCCGCGTCAGGATCCGCTACGTCGAATCCGAGGCGGTGCAGGGACAGGGCACGCGCCTGTTGCAGGGCGCCGATGCGATCCTGGTGCCGGGGGGGTTCGGCGAGCGCGGCGTCGAGGGCAAGATCGAGGCGGCGCGCTACGCCCGCGAAAACCGGATTCCCTACCTCGGCATCTGCCTGGGCATGCAGGTCGCGGCGATCGAATTCGCCCGCAATGTCTGCGGCCTCGAAGGCGCGCACAGCACCGAGTTTGCGCCCAAGACGCCGCACCCGGTGATCGCGCTGGTGACCGAGTGGCGCGACACCAGCGGCACCGTGCAGCAGCGCAGCAGCCAGTCGCAGAAAGGCGGCACCATGCGCCTGGGCGTGCAGACCTGCAGGCTCAAGGCCGGCTCGCGTTCGCGCGCGCTGTACAACGCCGAACTGATCAGCGAACGCCACCGTCATCGCTACGAGTTCAACAACAACTACCGCGAGCCGCTCGCGGCCAGCGGGCTGGCGCTGGCCGGCGAGTCCGAGGACGGTTCGCTGATCGAGATGATCGAGCTGCCGGATCATCCCTGGTTCGTCGGCTGCCAGTTTCATCCCGAGTTCACCTCGACGCCGCGCGACGGTCACCCGCTGTTCCGGGGTTTCGTCGCCGCCGCGCGTGAACACCACATGGCCAATCAGCCGGCCGAACCCCAACTGGTGAAATCAGCATGAAACTCTGCGGCCACGAGATCGGCATCGAACATCCGCTGTTCCTGATTGCGGGACCGGACACGCTGGAGTCGCAGCAGCTGGCGATCGATGTCGCGGGGCATATCGCGCCGATCGCCAAAAAACTCGGCATGCTCTACATCTTCAAGGGTTCCTACGACAAGGCCAACCGTTCCTCGCATACCTCCTACCGCGGCCCCGGCATCGAGGGCGGCATGAAGATCATGGAGGCGGTCAAAAAGCAGATCGGCGTTCCGGTGCTCACAGACGTGCACGAGGACACCCCGCTCAATGAGGTGGCCGCGGTGATCGACGTGATCCAGACGCCGGCGTTCCTGTGCCGCCAGACCAATTTCATGCAGAACGTCGCCCGGACCGGCCGGCCGATCAACGTCAAGAAGGGCCAGTTCATGAGCCCCTGGGAAATGGGCAACGTGATCGAGAAGATGAAGGCGGTGGCCGAACCCCAGTTCATGCTCTGCGAACGCGGCTTCTCGTTCGGCTACAACAACCTGGTCGCCGACATGCGCGGCCTCGCGGTGATGCGCAAGTTCGCGCCGGTGGTGTTCGACGGCACGCACACGGTGCAGTTGCCCGGCGGCATGGGCACGGCCTCCGGCGGCACGCGCGAAATGATCCCGGTGCTGGCGCGCGCGGCGGTGGCTGCCGGCGTTTCCGGCCTGTTCATGGAGACGCATCCCAAGCCGGAGGAAGCCCTGTGCGACGGGCCGAACTCGCTGCCGCTCAAGCATATCCAGTCCCTGCTCGAAACCCTGATCGAACTCGATCGCGTCACCAAGAAAAGCGGCCTGCTCGAAACCAGGCTTTCCTGAGCGTCACCCCCTAATTACCCGCAGAATTCCAGACCATGTCAAAAATCATTGAAGTCACCGCCCTCGAAGTCATCGACTCCCGTGGCAACCCGACGGTCGAGGCCGAGGTGGTGCTGGACTCCGGCGCGCGCGGCCGCGCGGTGGCGCCGTCCGGCGCCTCGACCGGCACGCGTGAAGCGGTGGAACTGCGAGACGGCGACAAGAAGCGCTATTCCGGCAAGGGCGTGAGGAAGGCGGTCAAGAATGTCGAAACCGAGATCGCCAAGGCGGTGACCGGCATGGATGCGCAGGATCAGGCCGCGCTCGATCATCGCATGATCGATCTGGACGGCACACCCAACAAGGCGCGCCTGGGCGCCAACGCCATCCTCGCGGTGTCGCTGGCCAGCGCCAAGGCCGCGGCGGAGGAAAATCTGCTGCCGCTGTACCAGCACCTGGGCGGCATCTCCAGCGTGACGCTGCCGGTGCCGATGATGAACGTCATCAACGGCGGCGCCCATGCCGACAACAACGTCGATATCCAGGAATTCATGATCCTGCCGGTCGGCGCGACGAGTTTTTCCGAGGCGCTGCGCTATGGCGCCGAGATCTTCCACACCCTGAAAAAAGTCCTGAAGGACCGCAAGCTCAACACCGCGGTCGGCGACGAAGGCGGTTTTGCGCCGGACCTGGACTCCAACGTCGCGGCGCTGGACTGCCTGCTCGAGGCGATCGAGAAGGCCGGCTACAAGCCCGGCAAGGACGTCTATCTCGGCCTGGACGTCGCATCCAGCGAGTTCTTCAAGCAGGGCAAGTACCACCTGCATGGCGAAGGCAAGAGCTTCACGCCGGACCAGTTCACCGATTTCCTCGCGGGCATCTGCAGCCGCTATCCGGTGATTTCGGTCGAAGACGGCTGTGCCGAAAACGACTGGAAAGGCTGGGCGCTGCTGAGCCAGAAGCTGGGCAAGAAGGTGCAGCTGGTGGGAGACGACCTGTTCGTGACCAATACCGGCATCTTCGCCAAGGGCATCGCGCAGGGCATCGCCAACTCGATCCTGATCAAGCCCAACCAGATCGGCACGCTGACCGAAACCCTGGAAGCGATCCAGATGGCCACCGACGCCGGTTATTCCAGCGTGGTGTCGCACCGTTCCGGTGAGACCGAGGACGTCACCATCGCCGATATCGCCGTCGGCACCGCCGCCAGCCAGATCAAGACCGGATCGCTGTGCCGTTCCGACCGCATGGCCAAGTACAACCAGTTGCTGCGCATCGAGCAGCGTCTCGGCCGCAGCGCCCGTTATCCCGGCCGCAGCGCGTTCCCGGTCGAGATCTGATCCGTGTCATGCCACGCCTGACCCTGATCGTTCTTGCAGTGCTGCTGGCAGCCCTGCAATGGCGCCTGTGGGTCGCCGACGGCGGCGTCACGCAGACGCACCAGTTGCAGGTGCAGGTGGACAAGCAGCGAGCCGAGAACGAGCAGCTGAAAGTGCGCAACGCCGCCCTCGATGCCGAAGTGGCGGACCTCAATTCGGGCGTGCAGGCGATCGAGGCGCGCGCACGCACCTCGATGGGCATGATCAAGCCGGGCGAGACCTTCTATCTGGTCGTGGAGCCCTGATTGTCTCGTGCCATGACGCCGGTTCCCCGTTACTGGGCCGTGATTCCCGCGGCCGGCGGCGGTTCGCGCATGGCGCAGCCCCGGCCCAAGCAATATCTGCCGCTGCGCGGGCGCACGCTGCTGGAATGGAGCGTGGCGCCGTTCCTCGATGCCGGATGGCTCGATGGCGTGGTCCTGGTGCTCGCCAAGAACGACCAGGAATACGGCAGGCTGCCGCTGGCCCGACATCCCAAGATCATCACCACCATCGGCGGTGTCGCGCGCGCCGATTCGGTACGTGCCGGACTCGAGGTCGTGGCCGAGCGCAGCCGGGGGTTTCGCGAGATTTTCGTGCTGGTCCACGATGCCGCCCGGCCCTGTGTCGAATGGACCGACATCGAGCGCCTGCGTGACGAGGCCGACGACAATCATGGCGGTCTGCTGGCCCTGCCGGTCAGCGACACCCTCAAGAAATCCAAGCAGGGCAAAGTCATCTCGACGGTGGACCGGGCTTTCATCTGGCGCGCGCAGACGCCGCAGATGTTCCGGCTCGATCTGCTCAACGCGGCCCTGCGTGAATGCGCCGAGCGTGGCCTCGAAGTGACCGACGAGGCCAGTGCGATGGAGCGTGCCGGCTACAAGCCGCGGCTGGTGCGCGGGCGCGAGAGCAACATCAAGGTGACCTATCCCGAGGATTTGCCGCTGGCGGAATTCTGGCTGGCCCGGCAGGAGCAGCAACCCTGATGGACATGCGCATCGGACACGGCTACGACGTGCACCGGATCGAGCCCGGCAGCGGCGTCACGCTCGGCGGCGTTGCCATCGCCTGTGACTGGCGCATCATTGCGCACTCCGATGGCGACGTGCTGATCCATGCGCTGTGCGATGCGCTGCTCGGGGCGATCGGTGCAGGCGATATCGGCAAGCTGTTTCCCGACAACGACCCGCGCTACAAGGGCATCGACAGTCGCAGGCTGTTGCGCGAGGTGGTGGCGCGAATCCATGCGCAGCATTGGCAGGTTGGCAATGCCGATCTCACGCTGATCGCCGAGGTGCCCCGCGTATCCCGGCATACCGCTGCGATGGTTATGGCGCTGGCGCAAGACCTGGACGTCGACGCGCGTTGCGTCAACGTCAAGGCGACGACCCATGAAGGCATGGACGCCATCGGCCGCCGCGAAGGCATCGCCGCCCACGCGGTGGTGCTGTTGTCCGCACGCCCTGCGGACTGAAATCCGGCCATGCTGGAAATCCTGGAATCGGCCCGGGCGGACTGATCAGCGCGACGGGCCGGCGGCGCGCAACAACACGTAGATCGCGCCGGTGCCGCCGTCGACGGCACGGGCCGAGCAATAGGCCAGGACGTCGCGGCGCGGCCGCAGCCACGACTCCAGCGCGCGCTTGATCACCGGCCCGCTGTTGGGCGAGCCGTTGCCCTTGCCATGGATGATGCGCACGCAGCGGTGGTCGTGGTCGTGGCACAGCGCGAGGAAGCGCGCGACCTCGAGGCGGGCGCGATCGCGATTGAGTCCGTGCAGATCCAGCTCGCGCTCGATCCGGTACTGGCCGCGTCGCAGCTTGCGCAGGACCCCATCCTGTATGCCCTCACTGCGGTAGAGCAGGGTATCGCCGCTGTCGATGCTGTCGTCATCGGGCGCCGACAGCAGTTGCCGCATGACCTCGGCATCGTCGGCTTCAAGCTGGCGCGGGTGGGCCGAGGGCGGCGGCGTGTGCGGGGTGACGTGGCCGGGCAGCAGGCGCTTGATCCCGCGCATGGCCTGCCGGAACAACGCGACATCATCCTCGCCGGTTTCGCCCCTGCCGGCGGCAGTGGCGGGCCGGGTTTTGTCTTCAGGTGCCATCGGCTCGATTCCTGCGACGGAGTCGCTGCGGCAAGGGGTTTGACGCAGCGCTCGCCGGAGTTTACCCAAAGTCGGCCCGTGCTTCTCCTGCCCCGTCAAATCACATAAGATACGGCCTCACGATTTACGCGCCCGCGGCGTCCTGATGGCGGTCCCATGGGCTTGGCCCGGCACGGGCAACAGGTTCCACTTTCACCTCAGCCCCTCCGTAAACGATGAAGCCCGGCGTGTACCGGGTTTTTGTTATTCAAAAGGATTTCGAGGACAGCATGCTGCAAAACATACGTGACAGTCTCGATGGCTGGGTGGTCTGGATCATCGTCGGAATCATCGTGGTTCCGTTCGCCTTCTGGGGTATCGAATCGTTCCGCACGGGCGGTGGCGATCCGGTGGTGGCCAAGGTCGGCAGCCAGGAAATCACACAGTCCCAGTTCCGCAACGGCTACGAGCAGCGCTATCAGCAACTGGTGTCGATGATGGGCGACAAGTTCCGCCCGGACATGATCGACCAGACCCGGTTCCGCGCTTCGGTGCTGGCCGACATGACCCAGGAAGCCATGCAGCAGCAGTATGTCCGCAAGCAGGGCTATTACGCCGGCGATGCGCAGCTCTACAACTACATCAGCGCGATCCCGGCGTTCCAGGACAATGGCAAGTTCTCCGACGATGCCTACAAGACCGCGCTGTCGCGTCGCGGATTGTCGCCCGAACATTTCGAGGCGCAGTTGCGCAATTCGCTGGAAATCGACCAGATGCGCGATGCCGTGACCGACACCGCATTCGTCAATGAAGCGGCGGTGGCACAGGCCTACCGTATCGACAACGAGCAGCGCGCGTTGTCCTACGCGGTTTTCGACTACAAGAAATACCTGCCGGGCATCACGGTCACCGACGACCAGGTGAAAGTGCATTACGACAGCAACAAGCTGCAATACATGGCGCCGGAACGGGTCAAGCTGGCCTATATCGAGCTGTCGATCGACGACATGCCCAAGGCAGCAGCCCCGCAGCAGGACGTTCTCAAGGTGATCTACGACGCCGAGAAGGACTCGATGTTCACGACCCCGGAGCAGCGCAAGGCGCAGCATATCCTGGTGGCCTTCGGCGCCGACAAGGCGGCAGCCAAGGCCAGGATCGAAGCGATCGCGGCGCAGCTCAAGAAGGGCGCGGATTTCTCCGAGCTGGCGAAGAAGGATTCGGACGACACCGGTTCCAAGAACCAGGGCGGCGAACTGGGCTGGGTGCAGCGTGGCCAGATGGTGGCGCCGTTCGACAAGGCCCTGTTCGACCTCAAGGATGGCGAAACCAGCGACCCGGTCGAGTCGCAGTTCGGCTGGCACATCATCCATCTCGAGGCGATCAAGCCGCGCACGACCAAGCCGTTCGATGATCCCGCGGTGCAGGCGCAGCTGATCAACGTCTATCAGCAGAAGGAATTGCAGAAGCGGTTCCAGGAAAAATCCGAAAAGCTCGAGCAGCTGGTATTCGAGAATCCCGCTTCGCTCGACGCCGCCGCCAACGCGCTCGACCTGAAAGTGCAGACGACCGACTGGATGACCCGCGAGGGCGGTAGCGGCATCGCCGCCAATCCGGCGGTGCAGCAGGTGGCGTTTGCCAAGGAGACGATTTCCGATGGCGACAACAGCAAGCCGATTGCCCTGTCGCCCGGACATGTCGTGGTGGTGCGCAAGGCCGATTACGAGGCGGCACGACAGAAGACGCTGGCTGAAGTGGCCGACAGTATCCGCACGACGCTCAAGGACGACGCGGCCAGGGCCAAGGCGCTGCTGGAAGCTCAGCAGATGGCGGCCGCGGCCCGTGCCGGCACCTCGTCGCTGGCGCAGCTGGCCGCCGCACGCGGCGTCGCGCTCAAGACCGTCGGGCTGGTGCGTCGCGATGACAGCGCGCAGGACAAGCAGATCATCGCCGAACTGTTCCGCCTGCCGCGGCCGGCAAAGCAGGGCGACATCTCGGCCAGCAATACCCCGCTGGCCGATGGCGACGCTGCGGTGGTGGCGCTGACGGCGGTTCAGGAGCCGGCGTGGCCGCCCAGTAACAAGGATGACATCGCCAAGGCGCAACAGCTCGGCAGCCAGTTGCGCGAGATGGTGGCCGGCGCGGAATTCACCGGCTACCGCAAGACCATGG
>DATMTG010000210.1:0-1717 GCA_035565075.1 Stenotrophobium sp. | reverse complement strand
TGGCTGGCGCGCTTCTTCAGCTCGCCGCTGATGCCTTTCTGAGGACATCGTCATGACCGTGCTCCAGTTCGCGCCGCAGCTTTCCCGCACATCGCCGCTCGCCCGGGTGCGCGGCGTCGCGCCGCGGACTTCCGCAGTCGTGGTGCAAATGCCGCTGCGCCGGTCCCCGATGGCCGCGCCGCCGGCTGCGGAACCGGCCGCTGCCGTGCCGCTGCCGCCCTCTCGCGTGCGCGGACATCGCATCCTGCTCTGGGTTGCGCTCAATATCGTGCTGCTGGCGGCGCTTCTGCTGCATGCCGGCAGCGCGCACGCCGAGCGCATCATGGACCTAGCCGATGTCGCCGGCGTCCGCGACAACCCGCTGGTCGGCTACGGCCTCGTCGTCGGTCTCGACGGCAGCGGCGACCAGACCAGCCAGGCGCCGTTCACGGTACAGAGCCTGGAGTCGATGCTCAGCCAGCTTGGCGTGACCGTGCCGGCCGGCACCAATCCGCAGCTCAAGAACGTCGCCGCGGTGGCGATCCACGCGACGCTGCCGGCGTTCGCCAAGCCCGGACAGAAAATCGATATCACGGTGTCGTCGATCGGCAACGCCGGCTCGCTGCGCGGCGGCGCGCTGCTGATGACGCCGCTCAAGGGCGCCGACGGCCAGATCTACGCCATCGCCCAGGGCAACGTCGTCGTCGGCGGCCTCGGCGTCAGCGGCGGCGACGGCTCCAAGGTCACGATCAACATTCCCAGCGCCGGGCTGATTCCCAACGGCGCCACGGTCGAGCGCGCGGTCGCGCAGAATTTCGGCAGCTCAAACGAAGTCACGCTCAACCTGCACACCGCCGACTTCACCACAGCCTCGCGCATGGTTCAGGGCATCGATGCGGCGCTGGGCGCAGGCAGCGCGCGTGCGCTCGACGCGGTCAGCGTTGCGGTCCGGGCGCCGGCCGATCCGGCGCAGCGGGTCGGTTTCATCGCGCAACTCGAAAATCTCGACATCAGCCCGGGCGATGCGCCGGCGCGCGTGGTGATCAACGCCCGCACCGGCACGGTGGTGATCGGCGGCCAGGTCCGCGTGACGCCGGCGGCGGTGTCGTCGGGCGCATTGTCGGTCACCATCACCGAACGGCCGCAGGTCAGCCAGCCGGAGCCGTTCAGCCAGGGCCAGACCGTGGTCACGCCCAAGAGCTCGATCTCGGTGCAGCAGCAGGATGCGCACATGTTCGTGTTTGCGCCGGGCACGACGCTGGACGAACTGGTGCGCGCGGTCAATCAGGTCGGCGCGGCACCCGGCGACATCGTTTCGATCCTCGAAGCGCTCAAGCAGGCCGGTGCGCTGCGTGCGCAGCTGGTCGTCATCTGAGGCCGCGACATGAACGCGCCGCCGCTGCCGGTCGATCCCAGCATCACCGACATGTCGCAGTTCAGCCGCCTGCGCGCAGCCGCGCAGCGGCATGACCCGCAGGCATTGCACGCCGTCGCCCGGCAGTTCGAGGCACTGTTCACGCAACAACTGCTCAAGAGCATGCGCCAGGCCAAGGTGGGCGATGACCTGATGGGCAGCGATCAGACCGACATGTACCAGGATCTGTACGACCAGCAGCTCGCGCAGAAGATGGCGCAGGGCCGTGGCCTCGGCATCGCCGATCTTCTGGTGCGCCAGTTGCAGGGAGCGCAGGGGCAGCAACCGGCGGCTGGCAAGCCCGGCGAGGCGGCGCCGACCGCG
>DATMTG010000209.1:0-12844 GCA_035565075.1 Stenotrophobium sp. | reverse complement strand
CTGCAGCGGCCGCAGCTTGCCGGTGCGGCGGGCGTTGATGCGGTAATCGATACCGGCCCAGACGATGGGCCGTGGCGCGACCGGCCTGAAGCCGTGACTCAACTCGCCCAGCCGCGCCTCCCAGCCATACACCTCGGCCCGGAGCCAGGCATCGGCCGTCAGCAAGCGTTCGAATCGTGCGCGCGCAAGCCCGCGCAGCGTGCCCAGCACATACTCGGCAGCCAGCATCTGGCGCAGCTTGCGGCTCTGGTATTTCATTGTTCGAGACACTCGCGCAGGCGCGCAAGGCCGCGGCGCACCCAGCTCTTCACCGTGCCCAGCGGCGCACCCAGGCGCGACGCCAGTTCCTGGTGGGTGTAACCCTCGTAATAGGCCAGCAGCACACTCTGCCGCTGTTCTTCCTGCAAGCCTTTCATGCAATTTTCCAGCCGTCCCATGCCCTCACCTTCAATCGCCCGGTCTTCCGGGCTCTCGCTGGCATCGGCCATCGAATATGGCTGCTCCTCGCCCTCTTCGGGCATCTCCACTTCCGGCCGCTTGATGCGCAAAAGATCCAGCGCACGGTAGCGCGCCACGGTCATCAGCCAGGTCAGCGGCGTGCCTTTCTGGGGCTGGTAGGTTTCGGCTTTTTGCCAGACCTTGAGGTAACAGTCCTGCAAAGCCTCTTCCGCCCAATCCCGTCGTTTCAGCATACGCAGCAGCAGGCCGAACAGATGCGGCGAGCTGGCGGCATAAAGCGCGCGGAAAGAGGCCTGATTGCCCGTTGCCGTATCGGCGAGCAGTTGCGCGAGATGTTCAGCGTCGGCCATGGGCGAAAGAGATCGGAACGTGGGAATCCATCGACCGGGGCATCATACCCGATACATCAGGGCCGGAATGGTTGCAGCAGCAGCGGGACGATTTTCTGCTGCGAGTCGTCGCGGAATTCGGCCAGCCCGATCTGCATAGAGGCATGGCCATCGCGTGGCTGCGCGACATAGCTGCCGAACAGGTAGTCCCAGACCGACAGCACGTTGCCGTAATTGCTGTCGATCTCGTGTCGGTGACTCGAGTGATGCACGCGATGGAAGTCGGGCGTCACCAGGATGCGGCGCAGCCAGCGGTCGCCCGGCAGGTCGAAATTGGCGTGGTTGAACAGCGCCGCCGCATTGAGTGCGATCTCGAACAGGATCACCGCCGCCACCGGCGCGCCCAGCGCCAGCACCACGCCCATCTTGTAGAGCATCGACAACAGGATTTCCAGCGGATGAAAACGCAGCGCGGTACTGGCGTCGAAGGCGGTATCGGCATGATGCGGCCGGTGCAGGCGCCACAGCAGCGGCGTGTGCAGCGCGCGGTGCTGCCAGTAGATCGCGCAATCCAGCAGCAACCACGCCATCAGCACCGCAATCACCGGCGGCAAGTGCAGTTGATTAAACAGCCCCCAGCCGACCAGTTGCGCCTGCATTGCAACGCCCACCGCCAGCAACGGCAACAGGCGCAGCAGCAGCGCGTTCACCGCGCCCAGTCCAAAATTTGCCGGCCAGCGACTGCGCCGCAACGGCGCGTCCCGCCGCGGCCATCGGGATTCCAGCCACAGCATCAGCGCCAGCACCGCGATGAACACACCCAGCCGCAGGCCGCCCCCGCTTGCGGCAATGCGGTGCAGCAGTTCGATGCCGCTATAATTCATGCCCAGTAGCTTATTCCATCCCGACAGACCTACGGAGCGCCCGTGACGACCGGCTCCTTTCCCGATACCCGACTGCGGCGCCTGCGCCAGTCCGATGCCCTGCGCAGCATGGTGCGCGAGACGCGCCTGGCGGCGCAGCAGCTGATCCAGCCGCTGTTCGTCGCCGAGGGCGCGCTCAAGGGCCCGGTCGCCTCCATGCCCGGCATCGTGCGTCTCGACCTGGACGAACTGGCGCGCGAAGCGGTGGCGCTGCACCGGCTGGGCATCGGCTGCATCGCGCTGTTTCCGGTGATTCCGCAGGCGCTCAAGAACGATCAGGGAGACGCCGCACTGCTGCCGGATGGCCTGGTGCCACGCGCGATCCGGGCGGTGAAGGCGGCCTGCCCCGACATCGGCGTCATGGTGGACGTCGCGCTGGACCCGTACACCACGCACGGCCACGACGGGCTGCTGGATGCGCGCGGGCTGGTCGACAACGACGCCACGGTCGAAATCCTCCGACGCCAGGCGCTGCTCTATGCGCGCGCCGGCGCCGACATCGTCGCACCCAGCGACATGATGGACGGCCGCGTCGGCCAGATCCGACAGGTGCTGGAACGCGACAGCCAGCGCAACACCGTGATCATGGCCTATGCCGCCAAGTACGCCTCGGCGTTCTACGGCCCGTTCCGAGATGCCGTCGGCAGCGCCTCGGCGCTCAAGGGCGACAAGCGCAACTACCAGATGGACCCGGCCAACAGCGACGAGGCGCTGCGCGAAGTCGAACTGGACCTGCAGGAGGGCGCGGACATCGTCATGGTCAAGCCCGGCCTGCCGTATCTGGACATCATCCGTCGGGTGAAAGACCGTTTTGAAGTGCCGGTCGCGGCCTACCAGGTCAGCGGCGAATACGCGATGCTCAAGGCCGCTGCGGCCAATGGCTGGCTCGACGAAAAAGCCGCGATGATGGAAGCGCTGCTGTGTTTCCGTCGCGCCGGCGCCGACATGATCCTCAGTTACTACGCCAAACAGGCCGCCGTCTGGCTGGCCCACTAAGAGCATTCCCATGGACCGTTACGCCGTCATCGGGCAGCCCGTCGCCCACAGCAAATCCCCGTACATTCATAACGAGTACGCGCGCCAGACCGCGCAGGCGATGCGCTACGAAGCAGTCGAGGTCGGCGTCGATGCGCTGGTGCCGACGCTCAAGCGCCTGCACGACGAGGGCTACCTCGGCGTCAACATCACCCTGCCTCACAAGGTCGCCGTCGCGGCGCTCTGCGAAACCATCAGCGAACGCGCGGCGCTCGCCGGCGCGGTCAACACCTTGATCCGCACCGACACCGGCTGGCGCGGCGACAATACCGACGGCGAGGGTCTGGTGCGCGACATCACCCAGAACCTGCATCTGCCCATCGCCGGCAAGCGTGTGCTGCTGCTCGGGGCCGGCGGCGCGGCGCGCGGCCTGCTCAAACCGCTGCTGGACGAAAAACCGGCGTCGCTGACGCTGACCAACCGCAATCCCTGGAAGCCGGAGGAACTGGCGATGCAGTTCAAGGCTTACGGACCGATCCAGCCCTGCACGCACCTGGCGATCAAGGGCGACCGGTTCGACCTGATCATCCACGCCACCTCGGCCGGACACAGCGGCACCATGCCGCGCATCGCCGACGATATCCTGGCCCCGGGCGCGACCTGCTACGACCTTTCCTACGGCAAGGCCTTCGAGGTCTTTGCCGCCTGGGCGCGCACGCAAGGCGCCACGCGCATCGCCGACGGCCTGGGCATGCTGGTCGAGCAGGCGGCCGCGGCTTTCCGCATCTGGCGCGGCGTCGAACCGGACACCGCAGCCGTGATCGCCGCCCTGCATAAAACCGTCGGCGATGTCGAAGTCGCCGAAACCAGCGTGCACGACGGCAACGTCAAGGCGCGTTCTGCTGCCGAACATACGGCGGCAGCGCACTCGGTCGCCGCCGAGGATTAACGGGGACAGTCCCCGATTAATTAGTCTTCCGGCGTTGAGGGCGGCTCTGCGCCAGAGTCGGCGCTATCGGTTTTTTTCGGGGTCACCCAGCGTGCGGCGATGATGCCGATTTCGTAGAGCAGGTAGGCCGGCACCGCCAGCAGGATCTGCGACAGCACGTCCGGCGGCGAAAAGATCGCGGCGATGACGAAGATGCCGACCACCACGTAGTCGCGGCGCGCCGCCAGCTGCTCGGGCGTGACGAAGCCGGTGCGCACCAGCAGCACGATCGCGACCGGCGTCTCGAACGCTGCACCGAACGCGAGAAACAGGGTGAACACGAAATCCAGGTACTTGTTGATGTCGGTCATGACCGACACGCCCTGCGGCGCAAAGTGCACCATGAAGCGGAACACGTTGGGCAGCACCAGGTAGTACGCGAAGGCGACGCCGGTGTAGAACAGCAGGGTGCTGGACATCAGCAGCGGCAGCACCAGTTTTTTTTCGCTTTTGTACAGGCCCGGCGCCACGAAGGCCCAGACCTGGTACAGCACCCAGGGGATCGCGACGGCGAACGCGAGGACCCCGGCCAGCTTGATCGGTGCCAGGAAAGGGGCGGCGACCTCGGTGGCGATCATCGAGGAGCCGGGCGGCAGCAGGCGCATCAGCGGATGCGCGATCCAGGTATAGATCTCCCTGGAGAAGTAGGCCATCGGCAGAAAAACCACGCCGACGCCGACAAAAATCCGCACGAAGCGCGCGCGCAGCTCCAGCAGATGCGTCATCAGGGGTTGCTCAGCGCCGGACTGGGGGACCTCCTCCTCGTCGCTCACGGCTTCTTGATGTCGGAACTGACGTCTTCGATGGCCTTGCGCGTGGCCTGCTCACCGCTGTTGGCGTGCTCGGACAGGGCCCGCTTGGCATCGTCCAGCTGCTTGCGCAGTTCCGTCATCTGGGTTTCCCGTTCAAGTTCGGCCGACAGGTTGCGCATGTAGGTTTTGGCCATACCGGTCCAGCGTCCCAGCGTGCGCACCACCACCGGCAGGCGCTCGGGCCCGAGCACCACCAGTGCCACGACCAGGCACAGCATGATCTCCGGGAAACTGATGTCGAACATCGGTCAGGCCGCAGTCGGGGAAGATCAGGCCTTGTGCTCGGCGTTTTGCTCGGTCTTTTGCTCGGCCTTGTCCTGCGCCTTGAGCACTTCGACGGTCTTCTGGCTGGCCTCAGCCTCCCCGTCCTTCATCGCCTGCTTGAAGTTCTTGACCGCGCTGCCGAGGTCGCCGCCGGCATTGCGCAGCTTCTTGGTGCCGAAGATCAGCACCACGATGACCAGGACGATCAACCAGTGCCAGATGCTGAAACTACCCATGATGTGCTCCTTGTTTGCTGCGGCTCGCCTTTTCGTCGAGGCCGGATGTGCCCATGCGGCGGGCCAGTTCGTCGGTCACCGCGCCGACCGGGATCTCCTTCGCCGCCATCAGCACCAGGCTGTGAAACCACAGGTCTGCCAGTTCATAGACCAGCGCAGTACGGTCCGGGTTCTTGGCGGCGATGAGGGTTTCCGCGGCTTCTTCGCCGAGTTTCTTGAGAATGACGTCGAGGCCGCGCGCGTAGAGGCTTGCGACATAGGACTTGTCGGCGCTCGCGGATTTGCGCTCGACCAGGGTCTGGTAGAGCTCGGCAAGGACATCGGCGGGCGCGCGGTTCATGGCCGTAGTGTAGCGCGTTGCAACGGCGGGCTCGCAGCTAGAGCCGGACGCAGACGCCTTTTTCGGCGAGGTATTGCTTGGCCTGTCCGACCGTGTACGTGCCCTGGTGGAAGATGCTGGCCGCCAGCACCGCATCGGCGCGGCCGCTCTCGAACCCTTCGTAAAGGTGTTCCAGGGTGCCGACGCCGCCGCTGGCGATCACCGGCACCGCCACCGCGTCGCTGACCGCGCGCAGGAACTCGACGTCGTAACCGGCCTTGGTGCCATCGCGGTCCATGCTGGTCAGCAGCAGTTCGCCGGCGCCTTTCTGGACCATCTTCGCCGCCCACTCGACGGCATCGAGCCCGGTAGCCTTGCGGCCGCCGTGCGTGAAAACCTCCCATCGCGGCGGCGTGTTCTTCTTGTTGACGCGCTTGGCGTCGATCGCCACGACGATGCACTGCACTCCATAGCGTTCGCCGGCCTCGGCGACGAAATCGGGATTGTCGACCGCGGCGGTATTGATGCTGACCTTGTCGGCGCCGCAGGACAGCAGGGCGCGCACATCGGCGCAGGTGCGCACGCCGCCGCCGACGGTCAGCGGGATGTAGATTTCACGTGCAACCGCTTCGACAGTGGCGAACAGAGTCGGGCGGTCGTCCGAGCTGGCGGTGATATCGAGGAACACCAGTTCGTCGGCACCCTGCTGGTCGTAACGGCGCGCCACTTCGACCGGGTCGCCGGCGTCGCGGACTTCCTCGAACTTGACGCCCTTGACCACGCGGCCGCGGTCGATATCCAGACAGGGGATGATGCGTTTGGCGAGCATGGCTTACTGCGCGATCTTGAGGGCGTCGGCCAGGGTGAATCCGCCTTCGTAGAGCGCGCGGCCGATCACCGCGCCGATGACGCCGTCGCCTTCGATTTCCTTGAGCTTGCGGATATCGTCGAGCGTGCTGACGCCGCCGCTGGCGAACACCGGCGTGGTCACCGCCTGCGCCAGCTTGCGGGTCGCCTCGGAGTTGAAGCCTTTCATCATGCCGTCGCGGCCGATGTCGGTGTAGACGATGGACTCGACGCCGTCGCGTTCGCAGTGCCGGGCCATGTCGATGGCATCATGGTGCGTGAGCTTGGCCCAGCCGTTGAGCGCGAGCCGGCCATCCTTGGCGTCGAGGCTGACCATGATGTGCCGCGGAAACTCGATGCACAGGTCACGCAGGAAATGCGGCGCGTTGACCGCCTTGGTGCCGATGATGACGAATTCCACGCCGGCATCCAGGTAACGCTGCACGGATTTTTCGTCGCGGATGCCGCCACCGACCTGCACTGGCACTTTCACCGCCGCGGCGATTTTCTCGACCACGCCGAGATTGACCGGCTCGCCCTTGAAGGCGCCGTCGAGGTCAACGACGTGCAGGCGTTGCGCGCCTTCATCCACCCATTTTTTGGCGAACGCCACCGGGTCGTCGGAAAAGACCGTGACATCGTCCATGCGGCCCTGGCGCAGGCGGACGCACTGGCCGTTCTTGAGATCAATCGCTGGAATTAACAGCATGAGCTGTAGTCGGTTGGGGTGGGAGGAATAAGAGGAACGAAACCGTTATAGGTCGCTGCGCTCAGGGTGTCCAGTTGACGAAATTGGCCAGCAGGGTCATGCCTGCGGTCTGGCTCTTTTCCGGGTGAAACTGGAAGGCGACGATATTGTCCCGCGCCAGTGCCGACGCGAAATCGTGGATGTAGTTCGTGGTGCCTAGCGCGTGCGCCGGATCCAGCGGTGCGGCGTGGTAGCTGTGCACGAAATAGAACCAGCTGTCGTCCGGCACGCCGGCCCAGACCGGATGCTTCTGCGCCTGGCGAACCCGGTTCCAGCCCATGTGCGGCACCTTCAGGCGCCCGGATTCGTCCCCGGGCAGCGGGTCGGGAAACCGCACCACCTCGCCTGGGAACAGGCCCAGTGCGTCAACACCACCATTTTCCTGGCTGCGCTCGAGCATGACCTGCATGCCCAGACAGATGCCCAGCAGTGGTTTGCTTTTGGCGGCTTCGGCGACCAGATCGTTGAGTTCGAGCCGGTGCAGTTCCTTCATGCAGGCGCGCACGCCGCCGACGCCCGGCAGCACGATGCGGTCGCACTTGAGCAGCTTTTCCGGGTCGTAGCTGATTTCCACACGGCCGCCGTCGGCGACCCGCTCCAGCGACTTGCCGAGCGAGTGCAGGTTGCCCATGCCGTAATCAATAACGCCGATGGACGCCATAAGTCAGCAGGACAGGGTGCCCTTGGTGGAAGGCATGGCGTCGGCGGCGCGCGGATCGACCTGCACGGCCATGCGCAATGCGCGGCCCAGCGCCTTGAAGCAGGTCTCGGCGATGTGGTGCGCATTGCGGCCGCGCAGACTGTCGATGTGCAGCGTCAACTTGGCGTGGTTGGCCAGCCCCTGGAAGAACTCGCGGAACAGGTCGACATCGAACTCGCCGATGCGCGCACGCGGGTACTCGACAAAGTATTCGAGGCCCGGCCGGCCGGAAAAATCCACGACGACGCGCGACAGCGCCTCGTCCAGCGGCACGTAGGCATGCCCGTAGCGGACCAGGCCCTTCTTGTCGCCGACTGCCTTGTCGAGGGCCTGGCCCAGCGTGATGCCGATGTCCTCCACCGAGTGGTGATCGTCGATCTGGCGATCGCCTGCGCAGGACACGCTGATATCGATCAGGCCGTGACGGGCCACCTGATCGAGCATGTGATCCAGGAATGGGATGCCGGTGTCGAGCCGCGACTCGCCGCTGCCGTCGAGGTTGATCTCGACGCTGATGCGGGTCTCTTTGGTCTCGCGCTTCACCGCGGCGCGACGGGCAACTTGAGTGGCCAAGAGGCAAACCAAGGTCTTGAAAGGGCCGCTAGGATACCTTGCGGCACAATAAAATTGAACTCGGGCCGGCCGCCAGTCAGGCACGGCTCGGGGCCGCCGTGAAAACTCCTGAAGCCCGGGCGATATCCGGAGTCTTTCAAACGCTTCTGGCGGCTTGACCCACCGACCCGGAAGTGATGGGATTCCGGCACCACATCGATTCACGATACCGGGGAGAATCCATGCGTCTTATGAAAACGACCGTCCTTCTGGCCTGCTGTGCCTTGCCGCTGACCGCCAATGCCGCCACCGGCCTCAAGCCGGGCAAATGGCAGATTACCGCCACCATGGACATGGGCAAGAACGCCCCTCAGATGCCGCAACTGTCGCCCGAGCAGATGGCGGCGATGAAGCAGGCCGGCATCAAGATGCCGTCGATCGGGGGCCCGCACACGTTCACGACCTGCGTGTCGCCGGAACAGGCCGCCAGCGGCAAGCCGCCGATGAGCCAGCACGACGATAGCGGCTGCACCGTTAAAAATCTCAAGCATGACGGCCGCAATTCATCGGGCGAGATGGACTGCAACGGCAAGATGAAAGGCACCGGCACATTTGAAATGACCGCGGACAGCGATACCGCCTACACCTCGAAATTTCACTTCGAAGGGACGGCGCATGGCCATCCGGTCGACATGAGCAACACTTCCACAGGACGCTGGTTGGCCGACAGCTGCAAGTAGGGATAATTGGGGACTGTCCCCAATTAGGTTTCCAGCCAGAACGTGACTGGGCCATCGTTGACCAGCGCGACCTGCATGTCGGCGCCGAACACGCCGCTGGCAACCGGCGCGTGAACCCGTTGCGCCTCGGCAAGCAGGCTCTCGAATAACGCTCCTGCCGATTCCGGCGCTGCCGCTGTCGAAAAGCTGGGACGGTTGCCGCTGTCGGTATCGGCGGCCAGTGTGAACTGTGGCACCAGCAGCAGGCCGCCGCCGATGTCGCTCAGCGAACGGTTCATGCGCCCCTGGTCGTCGGCAAACACCCGGTAAGCCAGCAGCCGCTGCAACAGGCGGCTGGCCTGTTCGGGGCCATCCGCGCGCTGCACCCCCACCAGCACCAGCAGGCCCTGGCCGATGGCGCCGACCTCGCGGCCGGCCACGCTGACCGAGGCTTGGCGAACTCTCTGCAATAAACCGATCATGTCAGATATTTCCTACGCTTATTGTAGCCTAATGGCCCTGTCATCCCCCTCGGCGAATCGGGATACTTTTTCCCGTCTGGGCTGGCGACTCCCTTACGTCAGACCTAGCATTCATCGGTTTACTTCCCGATCCCGGCGCCCCCGCCGGGATTTTTTTGCGCGCCTGAACCGATCTTGTAACATCCGGGCATGGAAGGTCGAGCGTTCGCCCTGCGTCTGCTGGTGATTCTGTTCACGGTGGCCCTGATCGGCTTCTGGGCCGAAGCCGCGCTGGATTTCTCGCTGGCGACCGACCCCATCACCGGCCAGCATGTGCAGCTCTCGCAGTTGCAGGTGACGCCGAACATGATCCGCGCGGTGGCATCGCCGTTCGCGCGCGCTTACAACAACATCATCGCGCTGCTGCTGACTTTCATCGCGCTGGCGATCCCGATCACGGCCAATCTCTACACGCCCAAGCTGATCGAAATCTTCATCCGCGACCGTGTCAACCTGTTTGCGCTGTGCGGTTGCGCACTGCTGGCGGCGCACTCGATCTTCGCCATCAGCATTTCCTTCGATCACTGGGCCGGGCGATACCGTTCTGGACTTCCTGCATCGGCGCGATCATCGGCTGGCTGGTGGTGCTGCCGTATTATTTTTACGTGCTCGGCTTCATAGACCCGATCACCATCATCAAGCGCGTCCACCGCAGCCTGACCGAGGAACTGGAAGACGCGGTGCGCAGCAAGTATCCGGTGAAGATTGCGCAGCAGCGCGTCAACCAGCGCATCATCAATCTCGGCAGCGTGCTGCTGCGCGCGGCGGATCGTGCCGACCGCGATGTCACTTTTGATGCGATCAAGACCCACATGCTGGAGCTGAAGCGCGTGCGCGAGGTCAAGCAGCGCCTGCCGGCGGATTTTTTCAGGGTCAACAACGCGCTGCTGATCGGCATGTCCAGCGATGGCACCGATATCCTCAGCGAAAGCGGTATCTGGATGGAACACCGCATCGTCAGCCATCTGATCCTCGCTTACAAAACCACGATCGTGAAAATGTCCGACGGCGCCAGCGCGCTGGCGCATGCGGTCAAGAACGCGGCTCATGAAGAAGCCTGCGGGCGCAACGACGCCGCCTATTTTCTGCTGGTGCGCACGCTCAACACCTTCATGCGCGAAGCGATCAAGCGCAAGGAGAACAATCCGGTTTTCAACGCCGTCTACAACTACAAGACGCTGGTGCGCCGCCTGCTGCACGACCGCCCGGAACTGGTGCCGCAGCTGGCGCGGCATCTGTATTACTACGCGAACTTCGCGCGCGCGCAGGGGCTGGGATTTATTTATGAACTGATCAGCTACGAGCTGGCTGAACTCACCGAAGTTGCCCGCCAGCACCAGGCAGCGCCGGCGCAGATCCTGCTGGATACGCTGCTGCAACTGCACGATTCCGACCAGTTTCCGGGCCTGGTCAAATCGCGCGCGATCCTCGGCGCGTATTTTCTCGAACACGACATGACCGAAGAACTGGCGCGGATCGAGCAGTCGCTGACCCGCGTTTCCGTGGCGCGGCTGCGCCGTGCACGCGAGGATATCGTCACCACCCACGAGTGTCTGTTCTGGGAAGTCACCGACCGCGCCACCAATTTCGATTATGTCAGTGACCACCGGCGCGAATACGTCGGCCGCATGTTCGACCGCTTGATTGCTTCGGCAGAGCCATCAGCGATTCCGTAAACTGCGGCTTCGGCATCCGTGCCCCGCAACCGGATTTTCTCATGCGTATGTTGTTTCACGGCCTGGCCTGGCTGCCACTGATGGTGTTGCAGGGTCTGGGCGCACTGGCGGGCTGGGTGCTCTGGGTCAGCAAATCTTCACGTCGTCACATCGCGCTGCGCAACATCAGCCGCTGCATGCCGGAATTGTCCCTGCCCGAACAGACCCGCATCGCGCGCGCATCGCTGGGCCATGAAATCGCCACCTATCTTGAAACCCCGCGCATCTGGCTCGGTCCCTCGCGGCCGGTCAAGAATGCGGTGCGGGAATGGCGCGATATCGAAGTACTGGATCGTGCCTTCGCCCAAGACAAGGGCGTGATCCTGCTGACCCTGCACCAGGGCGCGTTTGAGGCGGTGGCGATCCCGATGTCGGCAACGTATCCGTTCTACGGCATCTACAAGGAGCAGAAAGGCGCAGTCGATGCGCTGTCATTGATCGGCCGCTGCCGCTTTGGTGGCCGCATGGTCAAGGCCGAAGCCGGCGTGCGCCGCGCCGCGCTACCGCTGCTGGAGCAGCACTTCGGCGTCTACTACATGCCGGACCAGGACCCGCCTGAAGGCCGCGGCGTGTTCGTGCCGTTCATGGGCGTGATCGCGCACACGCCGACACTGATTGCGCGCATGGTGCAGGAGTCGGGCTCGCCAGTGGTGTTCATGTTCGGCGAGCGCCTGCCATGGGCGCGCGGCTATATTGCCCACTATTTCGATGCGCCCGAGGGCATCTACGACGCCGACGTGGCGATCTCGACCACCGCGATGAATGAGGGGCTGGAGCAGTGCGTGCGCGCCTGCCCGGAACAATACTGGTGGGGCTACAAGCGCTTTCGCCGCCAGCCGGCGGGACAGCCGGACTTCTACGCCTAGCGGAATTCCCCGGCGGCCCGATAGAATCGCGGCCCATGAAAAGCCTGCTCCGTGTCGGGTTCGTCGTTCTCGGCGTGCTGCCGCTGGCGCTGATGCACGCCTTGGGTGTCCTGCTAGGGACGCTGCTGTGGTGGCTGCCGACCAAGGCGCGGCGCATGACGCTGCATCATCTGTCGCTGTGCCTGCCCGAGCTGAGTCCGGCGCAGCGGCACACTCTTGCGCGTCGCAGCCTGCTGCAAAGCGCCTGCTCGATTTTTGAACTGCCGGCGATCTGGTACGGCCCGCGCCGGCGGCTGCGCCGCTGGCTCGACCAGCCCGAGGCACAGGCGCAGCTGCGCGCGCTGCACGCCGGCGGCAAGGGCGTGATCCTGCTGTGCCCGCATCTGGGCGCCTGGGAACTGGCCGGGATGTTCTGCGCCGCCAACGGTCCGATGACTTCGCTTTACAAACCGCAGAAGGGCGTGCTCGACGCGCTGATCCTCGAGGGCCGCGAACGCCTCGGCGCGCAGCTGGTGCCGACCGCCGGCAGCGGCGTCAAGGCGCTGCTGCAGGCGCTGGCACGGCGCGAAATGATCGGCATCCTGCCGGACCACGATCCGCCCGAAGGCTCCGGCGTGTTCGCGCCGCTGTTCGGCATTCCTGCGCACACCACGGCGCTGGTCAACAAGCTCGCCGCGCGCAGCGGCGCGCCGGTGTGGTTCTGCCTGGCCGAGCGCCTGCCGTGGGCGCGTGGTTTCCGCATCCACCTCAAGCCGATGCCGGTGCCGGTCGCCATCGCCGACGCCGAGGCGGGGGCCGCGGCGTTGAACTTCTCGATCGAACAGGTCATCCGCGAATTTCCCGAGCAGTACTGGTGGAGCTACAAGCGCTTT
>DATMTG010000208.1:0-4943 GCA_035565075.1 Stenotrophobium sp. | reverse complement strand
GGAGGAGCTGAAACAGCTGGCGGGCATCCTCGAATCGCCCGTGCTGGCGAAGTTCGAGAGCGTCGTGCCGGAGATGAAGAAGGCCGTCGGCGACAACGTGGCCAAGGCCAACGCGGCGCAGATCCAGCCGAAGATGACGGCGCTGCAGAACCGCGTGGGCCTGAAGCTGCGCGCGGCCGTCGGGCAGTGATGACCACACCATGAGGAGGCGGGGATGAGCGACTGGATGACACGCAGTACCAACAGGTCCCGGCTGGGCCAGATCCTGATCGAGAAGAAGCTGATCTCGCAGGAACAGCTGGACGCGGCAATCCGCGCGCAGGCGCAGAGCGGGCGCCGGCTGGGCGAGATCCTGGCCGACATGAAGCTGATCACGCAGGCGCAGGTGCGCGGCGCCGTGCGGCGCCAGCGCAGCCTGCGCATGGCGGCGGCACTGGCGACGGCATTGCTCGGGCCCCTGCACGCCTATGCGGCGGTGGCGGCGGCACCGGCGGCGGGCGTCTCCACGCGCATCGCCGGGGAGCGCGAGGACGAACGGGAATTCGGGCGCGGCCTGCGTGCGCTGTCCGATGCTGAACTGGGCGAGGTGACGGCGCAGGGCCGCGACGACGACGCGCTGCGCGACCAGGCGCGCCAAGCCGAACTGCGCCTGATCGCCCTGGGCGCGCAGGGCGGCCAGCACGGCCTGCAGACCGCCGTGCAGCACGCGCTGCCGAACGACGGCGTGCGTGTGCTGGGTGAGCTCGCGACGTTGTTCAATCCGCTCGCGCTGATGCTGTCGGCCGACACGACGGTGCGCGACGTCAGCTACGATCCGGACAATTCGCACGCGACCCTGAACAAGGACGGCTCGGTCACGCTGCGCCTGCCGAGCACGATCGGCGAGATCAGCTTCCGCAACATCCGTGTGGGCAGCCATCCGGGGCCGACGTTCGGCAGCATCGAGATCCACGATATCGATTTGCGCGGGACGACGATCAGCGTGAAGCCGATCACGCGCTGATCCGCGGGCATAAAAAAGCCCGCGCGCGCGGGCTAAGGCGTGTACTGCTGAGAAACAGCAGCGGTCGACGGAGGTCAGTCAGCGCTTCGCAGCTTTGCTCTTGACTGCATCAAAAAAGAATCCATCCCAAAAAACGACTATTTTGTCTTTGGATTTCAGGATCGCTTCGGTGCATGTCAGGTGCACTACCGTGACTGTGTCGGGCAATCCTAGGCGCCCGACCGGAGCGTGGTACGCCTCTCGGATGTATTTGGCCGTAGGTTCGCGCCGCCGGTTAAGGTCAGGGTTCTGACAAGGTTCACCCGCAAAGACAATGCCTCCTTTGCGAATTTCGAGCGTTTTGCCCACAAGTTTGTCTGCGTCGTCGTCATCCATTGCCGTTATTTCTGCCGAGTCGAGCACCTTCGTCAGCGTCCATATGCCGAGGATGTCAGCGTTTTTGGTGTCAGCGCCGAATGCCGTGGTTGGAACCAAGACAGATACGACTAGGCCGGCGGCTGCGCACATTCGCGCAATTCGCAAAAAATGCATGCTTTGGCTCCTTACTTTTTGGCGGTGGCAGCGGCGCTTGCTGCGGCGTCGAACGGCGCGCTTTCCTCAGCCCGACGCGCGACCAGACCACGGGCCTTCACTTTCTTGCCGTTGACATGGGTTGACGTCAGCGTGCGAATGTTGCGAGCAGCGCTGCCGTAATCCCCACGGTCGACCATTGCGTAGGTGTGACTGGCGCCACCGGTGCCGGCGTTGAATGTCAGGCTCACGAGGGCGTCGAACTGGTCCTGCGGCAGCTTCTGATTGCGCACGTTACGGACAACCCCAGCTTCGGCAGCAGCAACTCGGCGCGAAAACTCTGCCTCCACAGCGGCTTCGCTCACCGGACTAGCCAACTCTTCCTTGGTGCAGGGGCCCGCGTGAGCCAGTATTCCAACACCCCACGTACAGCTGCCTTTTCCTGGTCCCATATCGTCATAGTAGTGGTAGACCGCTTTCTCACGATTTCGCATCCGTGCCCTGGCTTCAGCACTCATGTGCATGCCCTCGTTCACGGATGGCCCGGCGGCCACGTGATGATGATGTGCTTTCTTGGTCATGTCCGTTCCTTGTTACGCCAAGAATGCACTCTAACTCTGGCTCAACGGTTATTTCTTGAGAGCGCACAACCGGCCTTGGCGTCATCGCGGGAATAATCCCGGAACTGCCGAGTCCGGCCAAACTTCAAAGGAGTCTTGAGATGGCAATTGATGTCTATCTGCAAATTGACGGTGTCAAGGGCGAGTCGGCTGACGACGCTCACAAGAGCTGGATTGAGTGCACCGAGGTGCTGTGGGGCATACTGCAGCCGCGTAGCGCGACCTCGTCGACCGGCGGCGGTCACACCGCAGAACGCGTGGAAATGCGTGATATCGTGTTCGCAAAGGTCGTTGACCTGGCGTCGCCAATTTTGATGCAGTACTGTGCAATGGGTAAGACCATTCCCAAGGCGAAATTCGAGTTCATGCGCGCTGACGGCGACGGAAAGCCGATCAAGTATTTTGAGATTCAGCTGGAAAACGTGCTAATTGGCGGCGTGGAACCGTCGCTGCATGCAGGTACGATGTTGGTTGAGCACGTCTGCTTGAAATTTTCGAAGGTCAAGTGGACTTACACACAGCAGAAAATCGGTGGTGGTGCCGCAGGCAATACGTCAGGTGGCTGGGACTTGGCGTCAAACCGCGTAGCCGCTTAGCGTGGTGTCGAGACCCCGGCAGGGCCTACTTATCTGGCTTAGGTGGAGCATTCGAGGTTACGGCTGCCACTCGTCGCATATCGCTCAGGCTGTCCAGCTTAGCGACCTGACCGTTCTTATCGAAATCAGATAAGTTCTTACCTAAAACAGAAACATTCCAAGCGCGGAAAGGTTGTGGGGTGGCAGCAAAAGGGCGCTACCGATGCCGGCGCGGATGCATACGAGCGGGAACCGCTCGCTTGGTCAAGAAACGAAAAAGCCCCGCGGTGCGGGGCTTGGTTCGTTGCGGAAGGCGTGTTCAGCGCAGCCCGAGCAGCGCCAGCACGCGGTCGCGGCTGACGCCGACCAGCGCCGACGTCAGCGCCACCAGCGACTCGTAGTCCGTGCTGGCGGCGGCCTTGCCGAAGTCGTCGGCCGCGAACGTCACGTCCGGCAGCGGCGTTTCGGCCGCCGCGACCTGGACGGAGGCGGCCTGCACGGCGTTGCTGGCCGCGGCCTGCGAGCGGTGCACGCGTTCCAGGGCCTGCACCACTTCGCGCAGGCTCTGGCGCAGCGCGTCGGCATTGCCCGTGTCCGCGCTGACGTTCCACAGCTCGGGCGCCAGGTTCGCCGGCACTTCGTCGGTGGTCACGCGGCCGCGGCCGCTGACGGCGATGCTGTCCTTGACGGACGACCAGTTCGATTCCGGCGTCGAGTACACGAGTTCGCCGTTGTCGTCCAGGCTCGCGTGCACGCCCATCGGGGCGAGGGCGCGGTCGAGGGCGCGGGCGATGTCCGCGTTCGACTGGTCCGGTTCGATGTTGACGGCCATTTGCGGACCGCCGACGCCGCCGACCGAGAACGAGATGCTCTGCGGCGCGCTCTTCCTGACGTTCCCGATGTCGAGGCCGCGGATGCGGAAGCGCTGCACGGCCGGCTTCGTCGTGTAGTTCAGATTGTGGTCGACGCTGCCGCCGCCCTGCTTCTTGCGCGTGGACAGCGTGTGGGCCAGCTGGCGCACCAGCGCCTCGAGCTGCAGGCGCGAACCGGGGCGGGTGCCGGCCAGCTTGGCGGTCAGCTCGCCCTTGAGCGCTTCCAGCTGCGTGGCCACGCGGTCGAGGTAGTCGAGCGCCTGCTGGGCGCGCGCCACCTGGTCCTGGAAGCCGCCGGAGATTTTCGCCGGGCCGGCATTGCCGCGCAGCGGGGCCGCGGTCGCCGGCGCGGCGGCCGCATTGGTCGCCGCCGTGTCGTCGACGACGTCGGCGGCGCGGGCCGGAAGAAGGCGGGACGAGGCATTCGGCCGGGTGCCGAGCGTGCCGCCGGTTCCGCCGGCGGTCGTGGGTCGAAGTGTGGTATCCATGGCCGTCAGAGCGCCGAGAACAGGGACAGGGTGCCGATCTTGCTATAGGCCTTGTAGCTGGCCTGGAGTGCTGTCTGGTAACCGTTCAGCTCGATCGCGGCGGCGCCGACATCGAGCTGGCCGATGTCGAGAATCGCCGTCTGGTTCGCCAGGCTGACGTTCTCGTGGTTGGCGTCGATCGTCTTGAGAATGTTTTGCTGGCCGCCGATCACGGCGACCTTGCCGCTGATGAGGTCCATCGCGGCGTCGAAGCCGTCCAGGTTGTCCTTCAACGTGGCGCGCACGGCCGGGTCGTTCGCGTCGACGGCCGGATTCGACAGCGTGTCGATCGTCAGGTCGAGCTGGTTCAGCAGTTTTTCCAGGCCGTTGACGTTCTGGTTGCCCACCTGGGTGATGCCGTTGCCCACGATGACCATCTGGTCGTTCGTGTTGCCGGTATAAGTGTAGCGCGCGCCGAGCGGGGCGCCGGTATCGCAGGTGATGGCCGGGGTGTCCGTCACGGTGCCGGAAAAGACGTAACGGCCTTCCTGGTCCTTCGTGTTCGCGTTGTACATCAGGCTGTCGCGCAGCGCGGTCAGCGACGTGACCATGGCGTTCAGGTCCTGCGGCGTGTTGGAACCGTTCGACGCCCACACGAGCAGGTCGCGGCCCGAACCCATGTCGTTGACCATGTTCTGCAGCGAGCCTTCGTTCTTCGACATGCGTTCCTGCACCGCCGCGATATTGCTGCGGTATTGCGCGATCGTCGCTTCTTCGCGTTTCAGGCGCGACAGGCGCACGCTGTCGACGGGATCGTCCGACGGCAACTGGATGCGGTTGCCGTTGGCCATCTGCTGTGTCACATAGGTGATGCGCTCCTGGTTGATCTGGAGCGA
>DATMTG010000207.1:0-8035 GCA_035565075.1 Stenotrophobium sp. | reverse complement strand
AGCCGCGATGCTCCTGACCTGACCCGACCAAGAGTCAGAAGCATCGCGGCTGAAGCCGCTGCAACAAGGTTTCGCGCCGGCGTCTGCTCAGTTCTGGCCAAGAATCAACGCGCTGGCGCGCTCGGCAATCATGATCGTCGGCGCATTGGTGTTGCCGCCAGGCAGGCTCGGCATCACCGAGGCGTCGACCACACGCAAGCCGTGCACGCCGCGCACGCGCAGCTCGCTGTCGACCACCGCCCGGTCGTCCTGGCCCATGCGGCAGCTGCCGACCGGGTGGTAGACGGTTTCCGCCTTGCGCCGGATGAAGTCGATGTAGTCGGCGTCGGCATCCAGTTCACGTTCCGGGAATACCGGTGCCCCGCGGCAGTGATCGAAGGCGCCCTGCGCGAGGATCTCGCGTGACAGCCGCGCCGCCTCGATCATCCGCTGCATGTCGTGGCCTTCGGCGTCGCCCAGATAGTTGGCGTGGATCGCCACCGGCTGGCTCGGGTCGGCCGAGCGCAAGCGCAGTTGCCCGCGACTGCGCGGGTGCAGGTAACAGGCGTGCACGGTATAGCCGTCGCCCGGCAGACGATGGCGGCCGTGGTCGTCCAGTTGCGCGGGCACGAAATGGAACTGGATGTCGCAACGCTCGTCCTCGGCCAGGGCACTGCGCACGAACCCGCCGGACTCGGCGATGTTGGAAGTACCCGGCCCATCGCGATGGCGCCACCAGCGGAAGGCGGTGCCGAGCTGGTTGAGGTGATCGTAGGTGAGGTGCTTGCGGGTGCTGCCGACGACGGTGCAGATGTCCAGATGATCCTGCAGCTGGCCGCCGACGTCGGGCAGGTCGGCGATCACCGCGATGCCGTGATCGCGCAGGTGATCGGCCGGGCCGAGCCCGGACAGCATCAGCAGCTGCGGTGAGTTGATCGCACCGGCACAGAGATGCACTTCGCCGGCTTCGATGCGCCCATTGCCACGGCGCAGTTGCACACCGACCGCGCGGCCGTGATCGAGCAGGATCTTCTCGACCAGCACACCCGTACGTACCTCCAGATTGGCGCGAGCGCGCACCGGTTTCAGAAAGCCGGCAGCGGTGGAGCAGCGCGCACCGTCGCGCTGGGTGACCTGGTACAGGCCGAAACCCGCTTGTTGCCTGCCGTTGAAATCGTCGTTGCGCGCATGACCCGCGCTGACTGCGGCATCGATGAAGGCGCTGGAGAGCGGGTTGTGATGGCGCAGGTCGGAGACCCCCAGCGGGCCGCCAACTGCATGCCATTCGCCGGAGCCGCGGCTGTTGTCCTCGCTGCGCAGGAACCACGGCAGCACCTTGCTCCAGGACCAGCGTGGATCACCCGTGGCGGCCGCCCAGTCGTCGTAGTCGCGGGCCGTGCCGCGGATGTAGCACATCGCGTTGATCGAACTGGAGCCGCCCAGGGTCTTGCCGCGCGGCCACCACAGCTTGCGCTGATTGAGCGCGGCCTCGCTCTCGGTCTCGTAACACCAGTTCAGCGAGCGCTGTCTGGCCAGCTGCGCCAACCCTGCCGGCATGTGGATCAGCGGGCTCCAGTCGCGTGGTCCGGCTTCGAGCAGCAACACGCGTGTGGCTGGATTCGCACTGAGCCGGTTGGCCAGCACACAGCCGGCCGAGCCGGCGCCGACGATCACATGGTCGTAGTTGTTCATCGAGCCCCCTGAGCTGCGGCGAATGGCGACAGACGCATGCTAGTCTCTGCGCGTCTCCCACTGGATGTCCCCGTGAGTCTGCCCCGTCCCGTCGTTGCGGAACAAGCTGCGGCGCCCATGCTTTCCGCACTGGCGTTTTTTTTCGTGATGACGTCCTACTACATCATCCGGCCGGTGCGCGATCAGCTCAGTGGTGCGGTCGGCTCGACCTCGCTGCCACTGTTCTATGGTGCCGTGTTCGTGGTAATGCTGCTGCTGACGCCGGTATTCGGCCTGCTGGTGGCGCGGTTCCGGCGCAAGCAGCTGCTCGGCTGGAGCTACAGTTTCTTCATCGTTTGCCTGCTGGCCTTCGTGCCTGCCTTCATGGCGCAGGATCGTATTGGCGCCCGCGAATTGGGTGTGGTGTTCTTTGTCTGGGTCAGCGTATTCAACCTGTTCGTGGTGTCGCTGTTCTGGAGCTTCATGGCCGACATTTTCAATAGCGGCGAGGCGCGAAGGGTGTTCTCGCTGATCGCGTTGGGCGGCATGGCCGGCGCCATCTTCGGGCCGCTGGTGACCAGGTTGCTGGTGCATCTGATTGGCGTGGCGCCGCTGCTGGTGGTGTCGGCACTCGCCTTGTCGCTGGCGATGTTGCTGCTGCTGCGGCTGTCTGCGCAGCATCGGCAGCCGGGCAGTTCGGGTGACGAGGCGATTGGCGGTTCATTGTGGGCAGGCGTCAAGGAGCTGTGGTCGCGGCCGTTTCTGCGCTACATGGCTTTGCTGATGCTGTTTGGCGACGGCATTGGCACTCTGGCCTATGCACTGGTGGCGGACTACGCGAAGGCGCATTTCGTCACGGCCGTGGCGCGTACGTCGTTCTACAACGATCTTGATCTGGCGACCAATCTGCTTGGTGCCGTATTGCAGTTGAGCCTGACACCATGGTTGCTGGTGCGCCACGGCGCCGGCTGGGGGCTGGTACTGCCCTCGCTGGTCAATCTGGGCCTGCTGGCCGCGGTGGCGTTGATCGGTGGCGGCAGTGTGCCGTTCTTCGGCTACAGCATGCCGTTGCTGCTGGCGGTGATGCTGGTGATCACGCGCGGTTTTGCCTACGGCATGACCAAGCCCGCGGTGGACGCGCTGTACACCCGCGTGCCGCGCGAGACGCGCTACAAGGGCAAGAATTTCGTCGAGACCGCGGTCTGGCGATTTGGCGATGTGGTGGTGACCAGCGCCGTCAGCGGCCTGCGCATGCTGGGTTGGGGTGTCAGCGGTCTGGCCCTGCTCGGTGCCGGCGTCGCCACGCTGGCAGCGGTGGTGGCCCGACGCGCGGGCTGGTCGCCCGATCTGGCGCCGGACGTGCACGCACGAACCAGCACTACCGATGCGCCGCCGGCGTGATTGCCGCGGGCGTCGCGCTCAGCCGGCGATATAGCGTTCCAGGTGTTCGATCTGTTCAGCCTGCGCGTCGATCACCGCCTTGACCAGATCGCCGATCGAGATCACCCCGACCACCGCACCGTCCTGCACCACCGGCAGGTGGCGGATACGACTGTCCGTGCACAGGCGCATGCAGTCGAACACGTCGGTATCCGGCCCCACCGTGAGCGGGTTGCCGCTCATGATGTCGGCCACCGAGGTTTGCGAGGAGGAGCGCCCCTGCAGAATCACCTTGCGCGCATAGTCCCGTTCCGAGAGCACGCCGACCAGCTCGGTCCCGCGCATGACCAGCAGTGCGCCGATGCGATGCTCGGCCATCAGCTTGATCGCCTCCAGTACCGGCACGTCGGGTGCGATGCTGAAGATGGTGTTGCCCTTGCTTTCCAGCAGATGCTTGGCCTGGCTCATGCTTGGGTCTCCCATCGGCCCGGGCGGGCCGTCTGATGATCAGTCTACTGCTGCCGGTGCAATGGCGTGTAGTGGAGTTGTGAAGCGGTTGCTTGAGGCGCGGAATGGCGCTGCAGACGCCGTGTCTGGCTGTCCCGCACGGATTCAATGCGGTGGATGTGCCGGTGCATCGCCCTCGATATAACCCGGCCCTCCCAACTGATGCATCTGCTGCTCGATCCAGTTGGCGCGGCGCTGGACGTAGGCGCTGGGACGATCCGCATGCAACCGGCGCGGGCTCGGCAATACCGCGGCCAGACGTGCTGCCTGGGCTGGCCCGAGTTGCGCCGGCGGGGTGTGGAAATAGGCTTCGCTGGCCGCCCCCACGCCGTAGATGCCATCGCCCAGCTCGGCAATGTTCATGTAGACCTCGAGAATCCGCCGCTTCGGCCAGGTCAGTTCGATCAGTACGGTGAAATACGCTTCCAGCCCCTTGCGCACGAAGCTGCGGCCATTCCACAGGAACAGGTTCTTGGCGGTCTGCTGACTGATCGTGCTGGCCCCGCGCAGGCGCTTGCCGTCGTCGGCTGCATCGATCGCATTCTGGATCGAGTCGAGATCGAAGCCGTGGTGGTAGGGGAACTTCTGATCCTCGCCCGCCACCATCGCCAGCGGCACCCATGGCGATACTTTCTTCCACGGCACCCAGTGCTGCTGCAGATGGAAGTTCCTTTCACCATGGATCCACGCGCCCAGCTGGCGCTCCAGCATGACCGCCGAGGTCCATGGCGGCACGAAGCGCAGCAGCAACACCGCCAGCCAGCTCAACACGACCCATGCAAGCAGCACGATACCCAGCTTGCGCAGCCATCGGAGCAGGAGCGGGTGACGGAACAGACGGTGCATGGCGACAGCTGCAGGAGGATGCTGCCAGTATAAGGGGCGTTGTCCCGCCGCCGCCGCGCCCCCATGTGACGCAGCTGTCACCCGCGAGTATCGCCATAGTGGAAACCCTGCCTGTTGATGATGTGCTGCACCGATTCCTGCTCGAACAGGCGGGCGTGCGCGGCACCCTGGTACGCCTGGGCCCGGCCTGGTGCGAAGTCGCGTCGCACGCCGCCTATCCTGCTGCGCTGCAGGCATTGCTCGGCGAGACGGTCGCTGCCAGTGCGCTGTTGACCGGCAACATCAAGCTCGATGGCGCCTTGTCGATCGAGCTGAAAAGTTCCGCTTCATTGCGCATGCTGTTTGCCGAATGCACGGAGCAGGGTCGCGTACGCGGCCTGGCGCGCTGGCACGAGCCGCTGCCTCCCACGCTGGCGCTGGATGCGCTGCCGGATGCGATCATGGCCATCACCATCGGCAACATCGAGCGCGGCCAGCGCTACCAGGGCCTGGTGGAATTGCAGCATGCCGGGCTGGCTGCTTCGCTGGAAAATTACTTCGTGCAATCCGAGCAGTTGCCGGCGCGCATATTGCTGGCTGCCGACAGCCGGCAGGCGGTCGGCCTGATGTTGCAGAAACTGCCGGACGAGGGTGGCCGTGATGCGGTGCGCGACGAGGATGCGTGGAATCGGGTCATGCAGCTGACCGCGACCCTCGGTCCCGATGAGCTATTGAACACGGCACCGGACGAACTGCTGTACCGGCTCTATCACGAAGAGTCGGTGCGTCTGGTCGAGTCGCGAATGCTGGCATTCGGCTGCAGCTGCAGCCGCGGGCGGGTAAGCGCGATGTTGCGTTCGCTCGGCCGTGAAGAAGTGGAGGCCGCGCTGACGGCGCGCCATGACGAGATCGAGGTGATCTGCGAGTTCTGTGCGCAGCAATATCTTTTCGACCGGATCGATGCCGAGCATCTGCTCAGTGCCGGCGCGGCGCCAGGCGCCCCCGACACGGCGCAATAAACGCTGCCTGCGCGGCGCGGTTGCTGCTGGCGCGATCAGGCCAGCAGCAGCGGCTTGTCCGCGCTGAGCCAGGTGCTGGCCGGTTGTGCCGTGGCGAACAGGAAGCCCTGGCCATAACGGCAACCGACCCGCAGCAGGGCCTGACGTTGTGATTCCTGCTCGATGCCTTCGGCGATCACCTTCATCTGCAGCGAGTCGGCGAGTACCTGGATCGCCCGCACCAGGGCCAATCCCTGTGTCTCCTCGTCGCCGGGCGGCAGCTCGGTGATGAAGGAGCGATCGATCTTCAGCGTCTCGAACGGATACTGGTGCAGGTAGCTGAGCGAGGAATAGCCAGTGCCGAAATCATCCAGCGCGATGCCGACGCCATGGCTGCGCAGGTTGCGCAGCATCTGTTTCACCTGGGTCGGATTTTCCAGCAGCGCGCGTTCGGTGACTTCGATGCGGATGCATTTTGTCGGAACGGCGTACTGGTCGAACAGCGCGAGCAAGCGCTGGTCGAGGTCGCTGGAACGGAAATGGCGGCCCGAGACATTGATGCTGATAAAGCCATCGGTGCCGATCAGGCGCACGGCCTGGGCGCAGACCTGCTCGAAGATCTGCCAGTCGATCGCCTCGGCGCAGCCGCATTCCTCGGCGATCAGCAGGAAATCGTCCGGCGACAGCAGGCCGCGCTCGGGGTGATGCCAGCGCAGCAACGCCTCGTAACCGGTAATGCGGCCGTCACTCAGTTCGACTATGGGTTGGTAGAACGGCACGAATTCGTTGCGGCTGAGCGCATGGCGCAGGTCGCTCTCCATGTCCAGCAGTGACAGCGCCTCGCGCCGCAGGCGATCGTCGAACATCGCCGCGCGATGGCGGCCACCGTCCTTGGCGTTGTACATCGCCGCGTCGGCATCGCGCAGCAATTCTTCCGGCTGACGGTAATGCGGTCCGGCCAGGGCGATGCCGATCGACGCGGAGGTGAATATCTCCTTGGTGCCGAGCCGGAACGGCGTCTGCAATTCGGTGATGATGCGTTCGGCAATCTGCATGGCCTTGTCCCTGTCGGCAATGCCTTCGAGAAGGACTGCGAACTCGTCGCCGCCCAGCCGCGCCACCACGTCGCGGGTCTTCAGGCAGGCGCGGATACGACCGCCGACCTGGAACAACAGGTCGTCGCCGATCAGGTGGCCGACCGAGTCGTTGATCACCTTGAAGCGGTCAAGGTCGATGAACAGCACCGCGAATTGATCGTTGGGATTCTGGATGTAGCGTTGCAACGCCTGTTCCAGCCGCTGCAGCAGCAGGGTGCGATTGGGCAGGCCGGTCAGCGAGTCGTGCAGGGTTTCGTACTTCAGGCGGCGTTCGACACGCTCGCGCTCGGCAATTTGTTCGCGCAGGTCGCGATTGGCCAGCGCCAGCGCGCGGGTGCGCTCGGTGACGCGGCGCTCAAGGCCGGAGTAGGCCTGCTTCAGCGACGTGTCCGCGTGCTTGCGCTGCAACGCGTTGGCGATGTGGTAACTGACGAAGGTGAGCAATTCCTGGTCGCGCTCGTTATAGGTGTGTTCGGGCGAATAGCTCTGCAGGGCCAGCACGCCCATCGTCTTGTCGCCCCAGATCAGCGGCACGCCGAGCCAGCACACCGAGCGGGCGCCGAAGTGGGTGATTTCGCCGATGGCGACCAGCTGGTCGATATCTCGGGGCGAAGCCAGCAACGGCTTGCCATGCCGCAACACGTATTCGGTGGCGCCCCGTCCGTGCGCGCGCGGCGGGCGCACGGCGTCGACCTCGTCCACCGAGTAGGGAAAAGTGAGGCAGGCATTCTCTTCGTCGAGCAGCGCGATATAGAAGTTGCGTGCGTACAGCAGGCCGCTGATGACCTGGTGCACCGCTGCGTAGAATTTCTCCAGGCTCTCGGAGGTATTGGCCAGTTCGGCGATACGGAACAGCGCTGCCTGCAGGCGCTCGCCGCGCTGACGCTGCAACACCTGCTGGCGCAGCACGCGGTTCGCCTCGCGCAGGGCAGCGGTACGGTCGGTCACGCGGCGACCGAGTTCGATGTGCGCCTCGCGCCGTTCCAGCGCGGTCTGCACGTGCTGGGCGACATAACTCAGCAACTCCAGGTCGTTCCGGGAGTAATGCGTATCGGTGCGGTAGCTCTGCACCACGATGCCGCCCACCACGTGCCCGGCGCGCAATAGCGGGACACCCAGCCAGTGTTCGCAACTCGGTCCCAACAATACGAAACGTTCGTCGAACTGCTGCCGCAGCTCGTCGATCGATCCCATCAGGGGGCGGCCCTCCTGCAACAGGTTCCAGGTCAGGCTGTGCAGCATGTCGTGCAGCGGCACGTCCTGGTCGGGCGGCGGCGGGTCGTTGTCGGCAATGTCGATGTAATAGGGGAAGCGGACCGTGTCCGTGACCGCGTCGTACAGCACGATGTAGAAATTCTCGGCGTACATCAGGCTGCCGACGATGCCGTGCAGCGAACGCATCATCTCAGGCATGTCGTGTTCGGCACCGGCCTGTTCGGCGATGGCGTAGAGCGCGCGTTGCAGGCGCTCGGCCAGGGCCAGGCGCGAAATGGCCTCGTACAGGCGGCTGGTTTCGGCAAGCTGGCGCAGGCGGATGTCGGCCAGCCGACCCAGCCACTCCAACTGGTCGCGCGTGAC
>DATMTG010000206.1:0-6493 GCA_035565075.1 Stenotrophobium sp. | reverse complement strand
GTACGATCGGCCGCGTTGCCGAAGGCCTTAGCGCGTGGACAGCGCGGCGGCTTCGGCGCCGGGAGCTTCGATCACGGCCGAGGGTTCGTTGACCTGGTAGCCCTGGATGTAGTTGACGCCCATCTGCCACAGCCGCGCCATGACGTTGGCGTCTTCGACGTGGCAGACGATGGTTTTCATCTTGTGCTGCTGCGCCATTTCCATCAGCGCGCTCATCTTCTTGAACGTGTCCTTGTCGTTGAACTGCCGGGTGTACGCGGGACTGAACTTGAGGTAGCTGGCGGGGATGTGGTCCAGCAGCTGGGCGGAGTTGGTGCCGGTGCCGAAATAGTTGATGCTGATGCCGGCCCCCAGTTCGCGCAGGCCGGTGGTCAGGGTCTTGGCCTTGCGGATGTGGTTCTGCAGGCGCAACTCGTGCAGCTCGAACACGAGCTCGCCGGGCTTGAGCGGCCGCGCCTTGAGCGCCTCGGTCAGCCACGCCAGGAAACCTTCGGCGTCCTTGAGCGTGCTTTCGGAAAGCTTGAGCAGCAGCGAGGGCGGCTCTGCCGTCTCGGGGGTCTTGGCCAGCATGGCGAGCACGCCCGCAGTGCTCCAGCGGTCGAGTATCGGCATCAGACCGAATTTCTCGGCGGCGCCGCGGAATTCCGAGGCCTGCAGCTCGTTGCCGTTTTCATCGACCATGCGCAGCAGCACGTCGTGGTGCGGTCGCGATTCGCCTTCGAGGCTGGCGATGGACTGCAGGACCAGCCGCAGGCGGTTCTGGTCCAGCGCCTTCTTGACCATCGCGGCGCGGCGCGCTTCCTCGCGCTCGGTGGCGGAGGATTTGGCGGTCGGCCCCAGCACCTGTGAAAGCCGTCCGCCTTCGGCCGAGAGCTTGCGCGCGGTGCGGACCAGGTCGGTCAGGAGGGTTTCGATCTGCTCGTCGCCTGCGATCGGATAGAGCGCGATGCTGATGGTGAGATGGGCTTCATGTCCGCGCGTGGCAAAGATCTGCTTGGCGCATTCGCGGCACAGCAGTTCGCCCAGCGGTTCGAAGTCGGTGACGTTCGGACGGCTGACGATGGCCGCGAGTTCGCCGGTGGAGAAGCGGAACAGCTGGTCCTTGGGCGACAGGCGTGCCCGCGTCCACTCGGTCAACCGGGCGACGGCCTCTTCGGCATCGTGGAAGCCCAGGCGCTGTTCGACGCCCGCATAATCATCGATCGACACGAACATCGCGGTCCGCGTCAGTTTCTGTCCGGCCCGTGCCTGGGCGCTCTTCAGTGCCGCGGCCAGTGTTTCCAGGAACATGATGCGGCCGGAGACCGGGGCGCTGCCGCCGGCATTGGCGGAAACCGTCGCACGCACCAGGATCTCGGTCTGCGCCTCGCCGTTGACGGTATGGCGGCTGAACTCGGCCTGGGCGCTGCTGACCATGCCGTCTTTCTGCAGGAATCCGCAGTCCAGCGCCTTGTCCTCGGCCTTGCCTTTGCCGAGCAGCTTGAGATGTTCCTTGACCGCGGCCTGGAAATCCGGGCTGATGATGTCCATCAGCGGCACGCCGACGAGGTCGTCCGGATTTTCGTATCCCAGCAGCGTGGCGAATGAGGGATTGACGTCGCAGAGGATGCCTTCCTGCGCGTGGGCGACGGCGTCGGTGCTGCCGGCCAGCAGCTGCTTCTGCCGGATTTCGTAGTCGTCGAGCCGCATGCGTGCGGTTTCGAGCTCGCGCACGCTGTGCTGGTGCGCCAGTTCGCGCAGGCAGACCATCTGCAGATGGCGCAGGTGGCGCGCATCCTCGCAGGAGACCTGATCGCGTGCGCCCGCGGCCAGTGCCTCCAGTGTTCCTTCCGCGGTGTATTTCGAGGCCAGCGACAGTATCGGTAACTGCGGGCAGAGCTTGGTTGCGATACTGACCACGTATTTGAGCGGCGCGCCGTTCATGCCGTCCGAGCACATCAGCAATTGAGGCGTGCTGTTGCCGAGGGTTTGCTCGAGCTCGTCGATGTTGGAGACCCATTGGGCCCTGATCGGGTAGCCGGTGTTGCGAAGGTGGCTTTCGATGCGCTTGCCGATGTTCTCGGACGGGCTGATCACGAGCATCACCGTGGTGGCGGATTTCGCCATTGCCGGCGCTGTGTCCTTGCCAGGCAGCCCGTTCACCATGCCACCTGGGTCTTGGCCGGCGCGCCCGCGATCTCGCGGACCAGGCGGGGCAGCAGGTAGCCCGGCAACTGCGAACTGATTTCGCGCATCAACATGCTTGCTGCCTCCTCCTGCACTTCAAAATGTGCGGCCCCTTGCACCCGATCCAGCAGGTGCAGATAGTAGGGCAAGACGCCACACTCAAACAGCCTTTTCGACAAATTTACCAGTGCGGCTGCGTTATCGTTGACCCCGCGCAGCAGAACCGCCTGATTGAGCAGCGGGATGCCCCGATTGTGCAGTCTGCCCAGCGCAAGGGCAACATCCGCATCCAGTTCGTTGGCGTGGTTGACGTGCAGGACGACGATCTTCTGCAGCCGGCCCTGCCCGAGCCACGCCAGCAGGTCGTCGTCGACGCGCTCCGGCAGGACGATCGGCTGGCGGGTGTGGATGCGCAGGCGGCGCAGGTGCGGAATCGCATCCAGCGCCTCCGCCAGTTCCGCCAGTTTTTCATCCGACAGCGACAGCGGGTCGCCGCCGGAGAGGATCGCTTCCTCGATCGAGGCATCGGTCGCCAGCACGGCCAGCGCCTCGCGCCAGTGATTGCGCGCGGCCAGGCTGTCGCCATAGGGGAAGTGCCGGCGAAAGCAGTAGCGGCAATGCACCGCGCAGGCGCCCGTGGCGACGATCAATGCGCGGCCGCGATACTTGTGGATGACGCCGCCGTGCCTGAGCTTGTGCAGGTCGCCGACCGCATCCTTTGAAAAGCCATCGACCTCCAGGTCTTCGCGGTACCCGGGCCAGACCTGCCGGAACAGGGGATCGGCGGGATCGCCCTTGCGCATGCGCCCGGCAAACCCGCGCGGCACGCGCAGGGAAAAATCGCGAGTGCGCGCCAGCCGCAGGTCCGGGTGGTCGGGCGGCAGTCCGAGGTAATCCAGCAGCTCGGCCGGGTCGCTGAAAGCGTCGCGCAGGACGTGCTGCCAGCGGGGTGCGGCTTGCTGACGAGGGGGGGCGGGTTTAGGTATCATGCGCGCCGCATTGTGCCACCGGGGTGGCCCGGGCAACAGTCAATCTTGATCTCAAAGGCGAAACTTATGGCTTCTGTCAGCACCAACGAAATGAAGGCCGGCACTAAGCTGCTGATCGACGGCGAACCGTATTCCGTCATCGACAACGAATACCGCAAGCCTGGCAAGGGCCAGGCCACCAACTGCATCCGCATCCGCAACCTCAAGAACGGTCGCGTGATCGACCGTACGCTCAAGTCCGGCGACACCCTGGAAGTGGCCGACATCGAGGAAATCGAGATGCAGTATCTCTACAACGATGGCGAGTTCTGGCACTTCATGAACCCGGCCAGCTTCGAGCAGATCCAGGCCAGCAAGACTGCCGCGGAAGACGCGGCGCAGTGGATCAAGGGCGAGGAAACCTGCCGCGTGCTGCTGTTCAACGGCGTCTGCATCAGCGTCACGCCGCCCAATACCGTGACCCTGCAGATCGTCGAGACCGACCCGGGGCTGCGCGGCGACACTTCCGGTGGCGGCGGCAAGCCGGCCAAGCTGGAGACCGGTGCGGTGGTGCGCGTACCGCTATTCGTGCAGCAGGGCGAAATGATCAAGGCGGATACCCGGACCGGCGAATACCTGTCGCGTATCGGAAAGTGAATCGATGAATGGCGAGGGCAGCGGCTGGCGTCCCAGCGCTACGCTGAAAACTCTCGAGGCGCGGGCGGAACTGTATGCTTCCGTCCGCGCTTTTTTTTCGGCGCGCGGCGTGCTCGAAGTCGACACGCCGATTCTCTCGGCACACGCCACGGTGGACCGGCATATCGAGAGCTTCTCCACGGCGGCGGTAGCGCACACCCGGTGGTTGCAGACCTCGCCCGAGTTCGCGATGAAGCGCCTGCTCGCCGCCGGCAGCGGACCGATCTGGCAGATCAGCCACGTGTTCCGCCGCGAGGAATCGGGGCGGTATCACAATCCGGAATTCACCCTGCTGGAATGGTACCGGCCGGCGTTCGACCATCACCGCCTGATGGGCGAGGTCGAGGAACTGCTGTGCGGACTGGGCGTTGCCGGCGCGCCGTTCGAGCGGCTGACGTACCGCGAGGCGTTTCAGCGCTACGCCGGCCTGGACCCTTTCACCGCTGCGCTCGATCGGCTCAGCCGCACGGTGGCGGTGGAGAATGTCTCCGCGCAGCAGGCGCAGGATCGCGACTTCTGGCTCGACATCATCATGTCCGCGCGCGTCGGTCCGCAGCTTGGCGTGAAAGCTCCGGTATTCCTGCATGATTTTCCGGCGACACAGGCGGCGCTGGCGCGCGTGCGCGGCGAAGTGGCGGAGCGCTTCGAGTTGTTCTGGCAGGGCATCGAGCTGGCCAACGGCTTTCACGAACTGACCGACGCAGACGAGCAGCAGGCGCGGTTCGAGGCCGATCAGGCCTGGCGCGGCGCGCGCGGCCACGCTGTGCCGCCCTTCGACCGGCACCTAGTCGAAGCATTGCGCAGCGGCGTGCCCCCTTGTGCCGGCGTCGCGCTGGGACTGGATCGCCTGTTGATGCTGCAACTGCAACTGCCGGATGTCGCCAGCACCCTGGCGTTCGATTCCGGCCGGGCCTGATCCGTCGTTACAGGAGGCTGGCCAGGGCCGCGGGCAGGGCGTAGCGCTTGCCGGCGAACAGGGCGTTGAGCAGCCGGGTCAGCCACGGTCGCGAGCTGTTGAATTTGCGCGGAATGGCGAAGACGCCCCTGGGGCCGCGCTCGAGGTCGAAGCCCTCCAGCGTCGCGGTGAGCGTTTCCTTTTCGCCGTCCAGCAGCGCGCTGAGCGTCACATGCTTGTTGCGCGTGTTGACGCGGCACAGGGTGATTTCGCCGTAGGCCGACAGCCGGTCGTTCAGGTAGGCCTTGAGTGCGAGCGCCAGCGCCGCGTCCTTGACGTCGCCCAGCATCAGAGCACGTCGGAGGCGTGTGCCGCCAGCCTTGAGCGTTCGCCGCGCGCCAGCGTGACATGACCGCCGTGCGGCCAGCCTTGGAAACGGTCGACGACGTAGGTGAGGCCGGAAGTGGTTTCGGACAGATACGGCGTGTCGATCTGCGCGAGGTTGCCCAGGCAGATCATCTTGGTGCCGGGGCCGGCGCGGGTGATCAGCGTGCGCATCTGCTTGGCGGTGAGGTTCTGCGCCTCGTCGAGAATCACGTAGCGGTTGAGGAAGGTGCGTCCGCGCATGAAATTGAGCGAGCGGATCTTGATCCGCTTGGACAGCAGGTCGTTGGTGGCGGCGCGTTCCCAGTCGCCGGCGGGCGCCTGCGTCAGCACTTCGAGGTTGTCCATCAGCGCGCCCATCCACGGCGTCATTTTTTCCTCCTCGGTGCCGGGCAGGAAACCGATGTCCTCGCCGACCGGCACGGTGACGCGGGTCATGATGATTTCGCGGTAGCGGGTCTCGTCCATGGTCTGGGCGAGCCCGGCGGCGAGCGTCAGCAGCGTCTTGCCGGTGCCGGCGGCGCCCAGCAGCGTGACGAAATCGACGTCCGGGTCGAGCAGCAGGTTCAGCGCGAAATTCTGCTCGCGGTTCTTGGCGTGGATGCCCCACACCGAATTCTTGCCGTGACGGTAGTCGTGGATCACGCGCAGGTTGGCGACGTCGGCGTTGATCGATTGCACGCACAGCTCCAGACCCGGCTCGGAATCGTCCGGCATGTAGAGGAACTGGTTGACGTGCCACTTCTTCACCAGCGGGCCCTGGATGCGATAGCAGGCGCGGCCGGTCTTGTCGTGCCAGCTCTCCATGGTGCTGCCGTGCGTCGACCAGAAATTGGCCGGCAGCTCGGTGTAGCCGTTGTAGAGCAGCTTGAGGTCGTCGAGGACCTGGTCGTTGTGGTAATCCTCGGTCGGCACGCCGACGATCGCCGACTTGATGCGCAGGTTGATGTCCTTGCTGACCAGGATCACCGGGCGGTTGCCGTGCTTGGCCTGCAGGCCCATGGCGGTGCGCAGGATGTTGTTGTCGGCCTTGTGCCCCGGCAGCACGTCGCCGATCGCGGCGTCGAGGGTCTGGGTCTGGAAATACAGGCGTCCGGTGGCGGCGCTGCCGTTGCCGCGTGCGGCGTGGTGCTGGATCGCCGGCAGCGGCAGGCCCTCCTCGATCTGCGCGTGGTTCTTGTCGCGCATCAACTCCTCGAGGAAACGGCTGGCCTGGCGCGCGTTGCGCGAGACTTCGCTGGTGCCTTTCTTGGCGGCGTCGAGCTCTTCGAGCACGAACATCGGCAGGAACAGGTCGTGTTCCTCGAAGCGGAAAATGCTGGAAGGGTCGTGCATCAGCACGTTGGTGTCGAGAACGAAGAGTTTGCGTCGCGCGGCGGCTTTG
>DATMTG010000205.1:0-5189 GCA_035565075.1 Stenotrophobium sp. | reverse complement strand
ATGAGTCAGGCACGGCGGTTCTCCTTGCGGTACGGCAGGATAACGCAGGTTCGCTACGCGGATATGGCATTGCCCCGATCCCGGATCGATCCTGAATCGGCCTACCGCGAGGCTTAAAGGCCGCTTCGAGAAAAGAACGTAAAATGCTTGGTTTTCCTAGCATTTTTCAACGCCCCTTCCGTGATCTCCACCGCCAATCTCACTATCCAGTTCGGCCCCAAGCCGCTATTTGAAAACGTCAGCGTCAAGTTCGGCGAGGGCAACCGCTACGGCCTGATCGGGGCCAACGGCTCGGGCAAGTCGACCTTCATGAAGATCATCGGCGGCGACCTGGAGCCCTCCAGCGGCAATGTGTCGCTCGACCCCGGCGTGCGCCTGGGCAAGCTGCGCCAGGACCAGTTCGCCTTCGAAGACGTGCGCGTGCTGGACGTGGTGATGATGGGCCACACCGAGATGTGGGCCGCCATGAACGAACGCGACGCCATCTATGCCAACCCCGAGGCCAGCGAAGACGACTACATGCGCGCCGCCGACCTCGAAGCCAGGTTCGCCGAATACGACGGTTATACCGCCGAGGCGCGCGCCGGTGAACTGCTGCTGGGCCTGGAGATCGGGGTCGACCAGCACAACCTGCCCATGCGCGAAATCGCGCCCGGCTGGAAGCTGCGCATATTGCTGGCGCAGGCGCTGTTCTCCAACCCCGACGTGCTGCTGCTGGACGAACCGACCAACAACCTGGACATCAACACCATCCGCTGGCTCGAAGACGTGCTCAACGGCTATCGCAGCACGATGATCATCATCAGCCACGACCGCCACTTCCTCAATCAGGTCTGCACTCACATGGCCGACCTGGACTTCGGCGAGCTGCGCATCTACCCCGGCAACTACGACGACTACATGCTGGCCTCGGCCCAGGCGCGCGAACGCCAAAGCTCCAGCAACGCCAAGGCCAAGGAACGCATCAGCGATCTGCAGGATTTCGTGCGGCGCTTCTCGGCCAACAAGTCCAAGGCGCGCCAGGCCACCTCGCGCTTGAAGCAGATCGACCGCATCAAGGCCGAGCAGGTCGAGGTCAAGCCGTCGTCGCGCCAGAACCCCTATATCCGCTTCGAGCAGGCCAAGGTCATGCACCGCCTGGCGGTCACGATCGAGAATCTGGGCAAGCGCTACTCGGACGAGGCGGGATTCGTGTTCAAGGGCTATTCGGCCATGGTCGACGCGGGCGAGAAGGTCGCCATCATCGGCGCCAACGGCGTGGGCAAGACCACGCTGCTGCGCCTGCTGGCCGGCGACCTGGAGCCGACCCAGGGCACGGTCAAGTGGTCGGAGAACGCCGACCTGGGCTATATGGCGCAGGACGTATCGGACCAGTTCCAGCGGGACGACATCAACCTGTTCGACTGGATGGGCGACTACCGCCAGCCGGGCGACGACGACCAGTCCATCCGCTCGGCCCTGGGCCGGCTGCTGTTCTCGGGCGACGACATTCCCAAGGCGCCCAAGGTGCTGTCGGGCGGCGAGAAAAACCGCATGACCTTCGGCCGCCTGATGCTGGGCCGGCACAACGTCATGCTGCTCGACGAGCCCACCAACCACCTGGACATGGAATCGATCGAATCGCTGCAGCTCGCGCTGGAAAAGTACGAAGGCACGCTGTTCTTCGTCTCGCACGACCGCGAGTTCGTCAGCGGCCTGGCCAGCCGGGTCATCGAGGTCAGGGCCGACGGCACCATCAACGACTACCGCGGTAATTACGAGGACTTCCTGGCCAGTCAGGGCGTGGCGTAATCGCCCCCGGGAACCTCGTTCGCGGGACGCGGCCTCTCCCAGGGGTGGCTGGCAAGCAATGCGGCGCAACGCTCGCGCAGGAAAACATGCAGCGCGTTAATCACCGGCGACAGTTGCGCACGATGCGCACAAACCAGGTGCAGCGGCGCAGACTCGCAATGCTCCGGGGGAAATAGCTCCACCAGTCGACCTGCCTTCAGATCGTCGATGAGATCCAGCCGCGACTTGTAGACAAGGCCTTCCCCGGCAACGGCCCAGCGGCGGACAGCATCGGCGTCGTCGCTGACGCGATTGCCTGTGACGGGCACGGTGCGCTCACCGCCCGGCAGGGTAAAGCGCCAGCGTTCATGGATCTGCTCACTCCAGACGTACCGCAGGCAGTTGTGTCGCCGCAGGTCCTCTACCTTGGACGGCGCGCCATGCCGTTCGAGGTACGAGGGCGCGGCACACAAGGCGCGTCGATTGTTGTCTACCAGCTTCATGGCCAGAAGAGACGAATCAGGCAACACGCCGTAGCGCACGGCGGCATCCAGCGGCTGGCGGATGAGATCGGCCGCACGATCGCTCATTTTCACGTGCAGCGACAAGCCGGGGTGCTGGTGCTGAAAGTCATCCAGCCAGGGCAGCAGCAGGTTTCGACCGAAGTCAGACGCAGCGGACAGCCGCAGCGGGCCGGACAGGGTGCCCCGCCCGCTTGCCAGGGCCTGCTCGCCTTGCTCCCGTGCGTCGACCATGACCCGCGCATGCGGCAGATAACGCTCGCCGGCCTCTGATAGCTGCATGCTGCGCGTCGAACGGGTGAACAGGCGCGCGCCCAGCGCCTTTTCGAGCCGCTGCACTGACGCACTCGCATGTGCGGGCGCGATGTTCAACTGGCGCGCCGCCTCCGAGAAGCTGCCGTAGTCGACCGTATGCACGAAGATCTGGACGTCATCGAGCCGAATCATTTTCGTCAAAATACTGAAAGTGTTTAGGTAAATTGAGTATTTATCATCATATCGACGAAAGATAACATGACCTCAATTACCCTTGGAGACTACGTATATGAAAGCCATTGGTTTCTATCAGAACCATCCCATCAGCCACCCGCAGGCGCTGCAGGACATCGAGCTGCCGACGCCGGCGTTGCGCGACCACGATCTGCTGGTGGAGGTGAAAGCGGTGTCGGTAAACCCGGTCGACACCAAAATCCGGCGCGGTGGAGCTATTCCGCAAGGCGATGCGCGCGTCGCCGGCTGGGACGCGGCGGGAATCGTCCGCGCAACCGGTCCTCTGGCCACGCATTTCAAGCCAGGCGACCGTGTCTGGTACGCCGGCGACATCAACCGGTCCGGCAGCAACAGCGAACTGCAGGCGGTGGATGAACGCATCGTCGGCCCCATGCCGGCATCACTGGACTTCGCCGAGGCCGCGTCGCTGCCGCTGACGACGATCACCGCGTGGGAGCTGCTGTTCGACCGTTTGCGTGTTCAGGCAGCGGACCCGACCGACAACAACGTGCTGCTCGTCATTGGAGCGGCGGGCGGCGTCGGCTCGATTCTGACCCAATTGGCGCGCGAGCTTACGGGCATGACAGTCATCGGCACCGCCTCGCGGCCGGAAACCCGCGAGTGGGTGCTGGCTCATGGAGCGCATTATGTTCTGGACCACCGCCAGGCGTGGGCGCCCCAGTTGGCCGCGTTCGGCATCGAGCACGCCACCCACGTTGCCGGGTTGAACAACAGCGCCGCCTATGTGCCTCAAATCGCCGCCGTGCTGCGCCCGGAGGGCCAGTTCGCGCTCATCGACGACCCGGTGGGTCTGGACATCGGCCCGTTCAAGGGAAAATCCATCTCGATTCACTGGGAGCTGATGTTCACCCGCGCGATGTTCACCACCGGCACCATCGCACGGCAACACGCCTTGCTGCGCCGCGCGGCGCAGCTGGTTGACCAGGGCCGCCTCACGCACACGCTGACCCGACGCATCGACGGCATCAACGCCGCAAGCCTGATCGAAGCGCATGCGCTGGTCGAGGCCGGCAACATGATCGGCAAGGTCGTCGTTGCCAATCCCTGAGCCCTTTCGAGGAGCATCAACATGACATCGCCAATCCTGAGCACGGCAACGATCAGCCTGCAGGCCGCGCAAGCCTTGCTGGCAGAAGCGCGCCGCGCATGCGCCGCGCGCGGGTTCGCCGCGTCGTTCGGCATGGCCACGCACCAATGGAATCAGTACATGGCCGAGCCCGCCGTTGCCCCGCTGGCGCACCATCCGCGGCTGACGCCGGTCGGCGGCGGCGTACCCATCTTCTACGAAGGGCGTCTGGTGGGCGGCATCGGTGTTTCTGGCGGAACATCGGCACAAGACCATGAGGCCGCCGAAGAGGCGCTGCGTCACGCACGGTTTATGCAATGAATCCGCTTCTTGCCCGTGCTTTTTCCGCCGTTTCCGATCAGAGTGGGAGAGCACGGGCCGCCCCTCACGCGTATCACGTTGCTAAATGCGCTCGGAGAGCGCCGCCGCAAGAAAATCCGTCGTGCGGCGTACGCGGGTCGGTACGAACCGGCGCTTGGGCCAAACGAGACTGACGTCACGAGGCTCATTCATGAATGCGTCGAGTACGGTGATCACGTCGGGGTGATGAAATTCACCGACGAGCGAAATCCGATGAAACAGGGCGATACCGACCCCGGCCATCATTGCGGCCAGGATTGTTTCCACGCTGTTGGACGAAAGATTTCCGCATACCGGCATGCTGAAGCGGCCTTCCTTTGCGGTGAAAGACCACTCGGTCATGCCGTTATAGATCAGGCAGTTATGGTCGGCGAGATCGGCTGGCGTCTTCGGGATTCCGTGCTGTTCGAAGTAGCGGCGCGAGCCGGCGCAAACCAGGGCGGTGCCAGCCACGCGGCGGACAACGGAATCCGGATCGCTGATCGAACTGACGCGCACCGCCAGATCGATCCGGTCGTCTACCATGTCCCGCACGGCATCGGATAGCACCAGATCGACTCGAAGGCCGGGGTGGCGTGAGAGTAGTCCGGGAATGAGCGGCAGTATGTGCAGGCGGCCGAACGTCGAGGGGGCGGCGATCCTGACCAGGCCCGAGACATCCAGCGTGGTGCGGGTCAGCTCGTTGTCCGCCACCTGGATCTCGTCGACCAGCAGTTTGGTTCGCTCGTAGTATTTCTGCCCCTGATCCGTCAGCGTCACTTTACGCGTGCTGCGATGGAGCAACGCCACGCCCAGGCGTTTTTCCAGCGCGTTCACAGCCTTGCTTACGGCGGACTGCGACTCCCCGGTCTTGCGTCCTGCCGCGGAAAAACCGCCAGTCTCGACCACCGCGATAAAGGCGCTCAATTCGTGAAACTTATTCATATCAATTTGGAATAGGTATTATGAAATATCGCATGATT
>DATMTG010000204.1:0-1956 GCA_035565075.1 Stenotrophobium sp. | reverse complement strand
CTCGCCGAGCTGGGCCAGCTGGCCACCACGCCGGAAGCGAACATCATCAAGCTGCCGAACATCAGCGCCTCGATGCCGCAGTTGAAGGCCGCGATCAAGGAGCTGCAGGGCCAGGGTTACGCGCTGCCGGATTACCCGGATGCGCCGAAGGACGATGCCGAAAAGGGTATCAAGGCGCGCTACGACCGGGTCAAGGGCAGCGCGGTGAACCCGGTGCTGCGCGAGGGCAACTCCGACCGCCGCGCGCCGGTTTCCGTGAAGAACTACGCGCGCAAGCATCCGCACCGGATGGGCGCGTGGAGCACGGATTCGAAGACCCGCGTGGCGCACATGGACGGCGGCGATTTCTACGGCAGCGAGAAATCCGTGACGGTGGAGCATGCCGGCAGCGTGCGCATCGAGTGGTTCGGCAAGGACGGCAGCCAGGTCGTGCTGAAGCCGAAGACGACGCTGCTTGCCGGCGAGATCATCGACGCGGCGGTGATGTCGCGCCGCGCGCTGGCCGCGTTCATCGACGCGCAGATCGCCGACGCAAAGAAGCAGGGCGTATTGTTCTCGCTGCACCTCAAGGCGACCATGATGAAGGTCTCCGACCCGATCATGTTCGGCGTGGCGGTGGGCGAGTTCTACAAGGACGTGCTGGTCAAGCATGCCGACGCGCTGAAGCAGGCCGGCTTCAATCCGAACAACGGCATCGGCGATCTGTACGCGCGCCTCGGCAGTCTGCCGGAGGCGACCCAGGCGGCGATCAGGGCCGACCTCGATGCCGAGTACGCGCAGCGTCCTGCGCTGGCGATGGTCAACTCCGACAAGGGCATCACCAACCTGCACGTGCCCAGCGACGTGATCATCGACGCCTCGATGCCGGCGATGATCCGCGACTCCGGCAAGATGTGGAACGCGAAGGGCGAGCTGCAGGACATCGTGGCGGTGATCCCCGACCGCAGCTACGCCGGCGTCTACCAGGCCACCATCGAGGACTGCAAGGCGCACGGCGCGTTCGATCCGGCCACCATGGGCAGCGTGCCGAACGTGGGCCTGATGGCGCAGGCGGCCGAGGAATACGGCTCGCACGACAAGACCTTCCAGATCGCCGGCGACGGCGTGGTGAAGGTGATCGACGAGGCCGGCAAGGTGCTGCTGCAGCATGACGTGGAAGCCGGCGACATCTGGCGCATGTGCCAGACGAAAGATGCGCCGATCCAGGATTGGGTGAAACTGGCGGTGAGCCGCGCGCGGCACACGCCGGCGGTGTTCTGGCTGGACCCGCAGCGTGCGCACGACCGGCAGGTGATCGCCAAGGTCGAGCGCTACCTGAAGGACCACGACACCAGCGGCCTGGACATCCGCATCATGGATCCGGTGGCGGCCACGAAGTTTTCGCTCGAGCGCATCCGCCAGGGTCTGGACACCATCTCGGTCACCGGCAACGTGCTGCGCGACTACCTCACCGACCTGTTCCCGATCATGGAGCTGGGCACCAGCGCGAAGATGCTGTCGATCGTGCCGCTGATGGCCGGCGGCGGCCTGTTCGAAACCGGCGCCGGCGGCTCGGCGCCGAAGCACGTGCAACAGTTCCTCGAAGAGAACTATCTGCGCTGGGATTCGCTGGGCGAGTTCCTCGCGCTGGCTGCCTCGCTGGAACACCTGGGCAATCGCTACGGCAATGCCGAGGTCGATGTGCTGGCCAAGACGCTGGACCAGGCCAACGGCAAGTTCCTCGACACCGACAAGTCACCGTCGCGCAAGCTCGGCGGCATCGACAACCGCGGCAGCCATTTCTACCTCGCCATGTACTGGGCGCAGGCACTGGCCGCGCAGGACACGCATCCACGGCTGAAGGCGAAGTTCGCACCGCTGGCCAGGGCATTGACCGAGAACGAGGCGAAGATCGTCGCGGAACTCAATCAGGTGCAGGGTCAGCCGGTGCAGATCGGGGGTTACTACCATCCGGAT
>DATMTG010000203.1:0-5494 GCA_035565075.1 Stenotrophobium sp. | reverse complement strand
AACAATTTTGGGCATCCTGCGAGCAGCGGGTGAACCTCCGGGCACGCAGAACCGGCCCATCGCCTTATGATGCGGTCAACGTCCAGCCCGCCCGATCCAATGACTTCCACCGACCTCCTCGCTGCCGAACAACAGCTCTGCCGCGCGGACAAGACCCTCGCGCGCCTGATCCGCCGTCATCGGCCCTGCACGCTGGGCACGACCCGGCGCGACCCGTTCCACGTGCTGTGCAGTTCGATCATCAGCCAGCAGCTGTCGAGCAAGGCGGCGGACACGATCCAGAAGCGGCTGATGCAGGCGGTCGGTGCGCGCAAGTGGCTGCGGCCCGGACAGATCATCGCCACCGATCACGACCGCCTGCGCGGCTGCGGGCTGTCCAATGCCAAGGCGCGCTGGCTGCGCACGCTGGCGCAGCAGGTGGACTCGGGCGAATTCTCGTTCGCCCGTCTGCGCCGCATGGAGGATGAGGCCGCCATCGCCGCGCTCGACGCCCTGCCCGGCATCGGCCGCTGGACCGCGGAGATGTATCTGATCTTCGCGCTCGACCGGCCCGATATTTTTGCGATGGACGACGTCGGCCTGCGCCGTGCTGTCGACCAACTCTATGGCAGCGGTACGCGTCTCGATGACGCGGCGACCCTCGCCATCACCCAGAAATGGGCACCGTATCGCTCGGTCGCGAGCTGGTATCTGTGGCGCCTGACGGATGGCTGACACCGTCCTACGCGGGCTGGCTGCATAGACAAGCCCGGGTGTCACAGCAGCCAAGCACAAAACCTTCACTTCTGATAATGTGCCATTGTCCATTGGCGCAATAAATCGCACCAAGGCAACAGGCGGCCTGTCGCAACGGTCATCATCACCGAATTCGGCAGGCCACCTAGTCCAAAGGATTTGCGCTGAAAGAACGCTGTGCTTGACGCTATCAGGAGACTCGAAATGGCTGCAAAAAAACCGCTCCCCGTCCGTCGCGACCTGCATTTCAACATCGACGGCAGCAAGATCACCCACTGGCACCCGATGGGCCGTCAGGTGAGTCATCTCGCCAGTTCGCTATTCGTGTTCTTTCCGGTCGGTGAGCGCTTTTTCATCCATAGCGTGCGTCATTATCGCGACCGCATTGCCGATCCTGAACTGAAAAAAGCCGTGGCCGGCTTCATCGGCCAGGAAGCCATGCACGGCCGTGAGCATGAGCACTACAACGAGCTGCTGATTGAGGCCGGCCTGCCGGCCGCACGCCAGGAGCAACAGGTCGGCGCGCTGCTGGAGTTTCTGAAGAACCGGCTGCCGCCAGTCATGCAGCTCTCGGCCACGATCGCGCTGGAACATTTCACCGCGATCCTCGGCGACGTCGTGCTCAGCGACGAACGCATCCCGGCCTCGTCCGATCCCGCCATCAACGCCATGATCCGCTGGCACGCGATGGAGGAAACCGAGCACAAGGCCGTCGCATTCGATGTCTACCAGGCGGTCGCCGGCAAAGGCCTCAAAGCCTATGCAACGCGCACCATCGGACTGCTGGCGGCAACCGCGATCCTGCTCACGCTCTCGGCCTACTATCACACGCAATTCACCAAGGCCGATCCGGCGGCGCGCAACTGGCGAGACCGCCTCCGCCTGCTCAATTTCATGTTTGGTTCGCCGGGTGTGTATCGCAGGATGGTCGGGCCGTGGCTGGATTATTTCCGTCCCGGCTTCCACCCTTGGGATCATGACAACCGTGATTTCCTCAAGGGCCTGGACGTACTCACCGCAGAGATTAAAGCAGCCACGCCCATCGCCGCCTGAGGTGCAGGTGCGCGGCCATCACACTCGGCTGTGATGGCCGCGGGCAACTGTCAGCGCACAATAATCCCTGTTACCGGCTCTATAAATCGGGCCGGATGTGTGCATAATCCGGTCGTCCGCGCCGCAAGCTGAAGCGGCGCATCACCCCAACAGGGAGTTGCACGATGTACGACTACATCATCGTCGGCGGCGGCTCGGCCGGCTGCGTGTTGGCCAACCGTCTGTCTGCCAGCGGCAAATACCAGGTCTGCCTGCTCGAAGCCGGTCCGGTCGACAAGAGCCTGCTGATCTCCATCCCCGCAGGCGTCATCGCGCTGATGCGCAGCAAGGTCTACAACTGGCAGTTCCGCACCGAGCCGGAGCCGCACTGCGGCAATCGCAAGATGCTGTGGCCGCGCGGCAAGACGCTGGGCGGCAGTTCCTCGATCAACGCCCAGGTCTATATCCGTGGCAACGCCTGGGACTACGACCACTGGGCCAGCCTCGGCAATGAAGGCTGGTCGTACAAGGACGTGCTGCCGCTGTTCCGCAAATCCGAGAACTGCGAAAGCGGCGCCGACGCGTTCAACGGCCAGGGCGGCGGACTCAACGTCGCCGAACATCGCAGCACCAATGTCCTGAGCCACGCCTTCGTGCAGGCCGCGCAGCAGGCCGGCTACCCGCTGACGCCGGACTTCAACGGCGCTCAGCAGGAGGGCGTGAATTTCTACAAGGCCATGCAGAAAGGCGGCGAGCGTTGCAGCAACGCGCGCGCGTTCCTGCGCGAGGCCGAAGCCCGCAAGAATCTCACCGTCATCACCGGCGCGCTGGCGACGCGCGTATTGTTCGAGGGCAAGCGCGCGGTCGGTGTGCGCTACTACGCCAACGGTCTCTACAAGGACGTGCTGGCCAACCGCGAAGTCATCCTCTGCGGTGGCGCGATCAACTCGCCGCAACTGCTGCTGCTGTCCGGCGTCGGCCCCGCCGAGGAATTACGCAAGCACAGCATCGAGACCGTGCATGAACTGCCGGGCGTCGGCAAGAACCTGCAGGATCATCTCGACGTCCTGGTGTCGGTGCGCGAAAAGACCCACTACTCGGTCACGTTCAACCCGATGTCGCTGTGGCAGTCGATCAAGATGCTGTTCCAGTACCTCTTCGGCAAGCGCGGCGCGCTCAGCAGCAACATTGCCGAGTCCGGCGGCTTCATCAAGACCCGGCCCGAAGAGCCGTTGCCGGACCTGCAGCTGCATTTCGTGCCGCTGGCATTTTCCGAACATGCGCAAAAGCTGGGGCCGCTGTTCGGCTACGCCTACACCCTGATGGGCTGCAACCTGCGTCCGCTCAGCCGCGGCGAAATCACCCTGTCGAGCAACGACCCGCTGGCCGCACCCAGCATCCGCGCCAACTATCTCGAGCATCCGCAGGACCTCGAGAAACTCGTCATCGCCATCCGCAAGATGCGCGAGATCATGGCGCAGCCGGCGTTCGCGCCGCACCGCCGCGAGGAGATCATGCCCGGCCCCGAGGTGCAGAGCGATGCACAGATCGGCGACTGGATCCGCCAGAACGCCGAGACCATCTACCACCCGGTCGGCACCTGCAAGATGGGCGTAGACGACATGGCGGTGGTCGATCCGCAACTGCGCGTGCGCGGCGTACAGGGCTTGCGCGTGGTCGATGCCTCGATCATGCCGACCCTGATCGGCGGCAACACCAACGCGCCGACGACGATGATCGCCGAGAAGGGCGCGCTGATGATTTTGCAGGACGCCGGCTAGCGGATCCGGATCAGGCGCGATCGCCGCGCAGGGCGCGCACCTTCTGTTCGAGCAGCGCGGCCGTGACCTGCTCCGGCGGCACCGCGGGCCCTGCGACCAGCGCGATCCTCGACCAGAAGCGCCGCGGGATGCGTGCGCGCTTCAACATGCCGTCGCGGCGGCTGAAGATGCTGCCCCACAAACCTTGCAGCGCCATCGGCACCACCGGCACCGGCGAGCGCGCGATCACGCGCTCGATGCCGCTGCGGAATTCATCGATGTTGCCGTCGCGGGTCAGGCCGCCTTCCGGAAAGATGCCCACCACCTCGCCTTCGGCCAGCACCTCGGCGATCTGGTCGAACGCGCGGTGCAGCAGTGCCTCGTCTTCCTTGGCCGGCGCGATCGGAATGGTCTTGGCCGTGCGGAAGATGAACGACAGCACCGGGATATTGAAAATCTTGTGATACATGACAAAGCGCACCGGACGGCGGATGGTGCCGCCGAGAATCAGCGCATCGACGAAGCTGACGTGGTTGCACACCACCACCACCGGCCCCTGGTCCGGGATATGTTCCAGCCCTTGGGTGCGGATGCGGTACAGCGTGTTGATCAGCAGCCACACCAGCAGCCGCATCAGGAATTCGGGCACCAGCCCGTAGATGAACAGCGCGACTGCGGCGTTCATCAGCGCCAGCGTCAGGAACAGTTCGGGGATGCTCAGACCCACCTTGAGCAGCACGACTGCCATCAGCGCGGCGAACACCATGAACAATGCGTTGAGGATGTTGTTGCCGGCGATGACGCGCGAGCGGTGGCTCGGCGGCGTGCGCGTCTGGATCAGCGCGTACAGCGGCACGATGAACAGGCCGCCGAAGACGCCCGTGAACAGCAGGTCCCAGAGCACACGATGGTTGCCGATTGCATGCACGAATTCCAGTGCCGTCCGGCCCTGCACGGTGGCGGCTTCGGGCTGGGCGAAATACAGGTCGATGCCGAACGCGGTCAGGCCGATGGAGCCCAGCGGCACCAGGCCGATCTCGACCTTCTTGCCCGACAGCCGCTCGCACAGGAAAGAGCCGAGACCGATGCCCAGCGAAAACACCGTCAGCAGCAGCGTCACCACCTGCTCGCCGCCGCCCAGATAAATCCTGGTGTAGCCCGGCAGCTGCGTCAGGATCGTCGCGCCGGAAAACCAGAACCATGAAATACCCAGCACCGACAGCAGTACCGTGCGGTTGCCGTGCATGAAGCGCAGATTCGCCAGCGTTTCGGTGACCGGGTTCCAGTTGATCTTGAGCCCGGGCGCGGTAGCCGGCGCCGGCGGAATCGCGCGCGAGGACAGATAGCCCAGCAGCGCGATCGCCAGTACCGCCGCGCTGACCCAGTGCGCTCCGCCGGGCTGCGCGATCAGCCAGCCGCCCAGCAGCGTGCCGAGCAGGATGGCGAGGAAGGTCGCGGACTCGACCCAGGCATTGCCGCTGATCAATTCATGCTCCTGCAGATGCTGCGGCAGGATCGAATATTTCACCGGCCCGAACAGCGTCGCCTGCACGCCGAGCAGGAACAGCACCGACATCAGCAAGGGAATGCTGTCCAGCCACAGACCGGCCGCGGCCAGCAGCATGATGCCGATTTCCAGCAGCTTGATGCCGCGGATCAGGCGCGCCTTCTCGTATTTTTCGGCGAACTGGCCGCAGGTCGCCGAGAACAGGAAAAACGGCAGGATGAAAACGCCGGCGGCCAGGTTCACGTAGAGATTCACCTGCGCCAGGCTCAGGCCGGCGATGCCGAAAGTGATGAGGATCACCAGCGCGTTCTTGAACAGGTTGTCGTTGAACGCGCCCAGTGTCTGCGTCGCGAAGAACGGGCCGAATCGGCGCTGCCGCAGCAGCCCCCGGGTTGGGATCGACGTCATCAGTGCTCTCATTCACCCGACCCGCTGTCGGGCTTGCGATTGAAATTGTTGT
>DATMTG010000202.1:0-5093 GCA_035565075.1 Stenotrophobium sp. | reverse complement strand
CAACCATTCGCAGCGGGTGGTCGTGAGAGGGCGTTCAAGGCTTCACCAGCCGCGCGTAATAGAAGCCGTCGAAGTCGCCGCCCGGCGCGATGCGCCGGCCGAGGCGACAGGCGATGCCCCAATCGGCCTCTATGGAGACGTGCTTGGCGCTGGCAGTGGTTTTCAAGAATTCGCGCACCACCTCTTCGCCTTCCGCACGCAGGATCGAGCAGGTCGCGTAGAGCAGCACCCCGCCGGGCGCCAGCAGCGGCCACAGCGCAGTGAGCATCTGCAGTTGCGTGCGCGCGAGTTGCGGAATATCGGTGTGGCGGCGCAGCCACTTGATGTCGGGATGGCGGCGAATCACGCCGGTACCGGAACAGGGCGCGTCGAGCAGGATGCGGTCGTAGCGTTTTCGGTCCCACCATGCAGCGGGATGGAGCGCGTCGCCGCTGGCGACCCGCGCCTGCAGGCGCAGGCGCTTGAGCGTGTCGGCGATGCGGTGCACGCGTTGCGGGTCACGGTCCAGCGCCAACAGCTCAAGGTCGTCGTAGCGTTCCAGCATGTGCGCAGTCTTGCCGCCCGGCGCGGCGCAGGCGTCGAGCACGCGCAGGCCGCCGCGCAGATCGAGCAGGTCCACCGCCAGCTGCGCCGAGGCGTCCTGCACCGACACCTCGCCCTGGAAAAAACCCGGCAGTTCCTCGACCGGCACGGCCTGTTCCAGCACCAGGGCGTCTTCCGCTTCAGGCAATGCACGCGAATCGAGGCCGGCGCTGCGCAACTGCGATTGATAGGCGTCGAGCGTGCTGCGCCGGCGATTCACGCGCAGGGTCAGCGGCGCCTGCCGGTTGCCGGCTTCGAGGATCGTCTGCCACTGCTCCGGCCAGTCGGACTGGATCGCGTCGGCCAGCCAGCCCGGGTAGGAAAACTGTTTGGCCGGATGCGTCGGCAGCACCGCTTCCAGCGACGGCCGGTCGCGCTGGTAGCGACGCAGCACCGCGTTGACCAGTCCGCGCAGGCGATCCTTGCCCAGCAGCGCTGCGGCTTCCACGGTCTCGTTGACGGCGGCGTGCGAGGCCACGTTCATCGAACGCAGCTGGAACAATCCGGCCAGCAGCAGCGCCTGCAGCTCCGGTTCGTTGATCAGCGGTTTTGCCATGATCCGCGCCAGCAGTGACGACAACAGCGCGTAGTCGCGCAGCACGCCGTAACCGAGCGCGCGCAGCAGGGCGCGCTGCTGCGGCAGGAATTCGCCGGTGTCGGCGCGCAGCAGGGCGCTGTCGAGATTGCTGCCCGCCAGCACGCGCGCGATGACGCGTGCGGCCTCGACGCGGACCTTAGCGGAACCGGCGATCGGCAAGGGATTTTCCGTGCGCCGCTTCGGCGGCGCCGAGGACGCGGCCGCCCGGCCATTGCAGCCGCAGGATGTTGAGCAGGCCACCGCCGCAGGCGACGCGGACGCCGTCGTCGTCGGCCTCGATCACGCTGCCGGGTTCGGCGGCGGCATTGCCCGGCTCTGCGACCGCGGCGTGGATGCGCACGCGCTCGCCGTCGAGTTCGGTCCAGGCGATCGGCATCGGGTTGTAGGCGCGCACGCGGCGGGCCAGCTGTTCGGCGCTCAGCGACCAGTCCAGCCGCGCCTCGTCCTTGCTGATCTTGCGCGCGTAGCTGTGGCCTTCGGCGGGTTGTGCCTGTTCGTGCAGTTCATCCCGGGCCAGCCGCGCCAGCGCTTCGACGACCAGGCGTCCGCCGAGGACGGCGAGCGCGTCGTGCAGGCTCGCGGCGGTGGTTTCCGCGGTGATCGGGATGGCTTCGCGCAGCAGCATCGGCCCGGTGTCGAGGCCGGCGTCCATGCGCATGATGGTGATGCCGGTCTCGGCGTCGCCGGCGAGGATCGCGCGCTGGATCGGTGCCGCGCCGCGCCAGCGCGGCAGCAGCGAGGCGTGGATGTTGAAGCAGCCGTGGCGCGGAATTCCCAGCACCGCCTGCGGCAGGATCAGGCCGTAGGCGACCACCACCAGCAGCTCGGGACGCAGCATGCGCAGGTCGTCCTGCGCGGCGGCGTCCAGCTTCTGCGGCTTGAAGGTGGGGATGTTCAGGGCCTCGGCGCGGCGCGCGACCGGCGAGGCCGAAAGCTTTTGACCGCGTCCGGCCGGGCGGTCGGGCTGGGTGAAGACGCCGGCGATGTCGTGACCGGCGGCGTGCAGGGCGTCGAGTGCGGCGACGGCAAATTCCGGCGTGCCGGCAAACGCCAGTCTCATGCGTTGCGTGCCTTCTTTTCGAGCTTCTTCTTCAGACGCTCGCGCTTGAGGCTCGACAGGTAGTCGATGTAGAGCTTGCCGTCGAGGTGGTCGATTTCGTGTTGTATCGCCTGCGCCTTGAGGCCTTCGGCGCTGAGCTCGAAGGGCTTGCCGTTGCGGTCGAGCGCCTTCATGCGGACGCGGGCGTAGCGCGGAATCTTGTCGAAATGGCCGGGAATCGACAGGCAGCCCTCCTCGATGTCCTGCGGGTCGGCGCTGTCGATGATTTCGGGATTGATGATGACCAGCGGTTGCGGCTGCGCCTTGTCGTCCGCGCAGTCCATCACCGCCAGGCGCAGCGACACGCCGACCTGGTTGGCCGCAAGACCGACGCCGGGCGCTGCGTACATGGTCTCGAACATGTCGTCGATCAGGGTCTGAAGGGCCGCATCGAACTGCGCCACCGGCGCGGTCTTCCGGCGCAGACAGGGATCGGGATGCTGGAGGATTTTGAGGACGGCCATGGGTGCGTGTTGTGAAATTACTGCCAATTTGAGCGCCAACTGTTTGCCCTAGCTGGAATTTGTGCAAGAATCCGGCAAACGGATGGGGATGGCGCCGTATGACCAATTATAGCGTTTCAGTCGCTGCGGGAGTTCTCTGGCTCAGCATGGGCATGGTGGGCGTTGCGCAAGCCCAGGCCGCGCCCGACACGGCGGCGGCCGATGTCCACGCCTCGGCGATGATCCGCCAGGATGCGCCGCTGCAATACGTGGTGAAGAAGGGCGATACGCTGTGGGACATCGCCAAGCGTTTCCTCAACAACGCCTGGCAGTGGCCGCAGATCTGGTATGCCAACGGCCAGGTGCGCAACCCGCACCTGATCTATCCCGGCGATGTGCTCAGCCTGGTGATGGTGGACGGTCATCCGCGGCTGATGCTCGGGGCGCAGACGGCGCCGCCCGCGCAGCCCGCGACCGAGGCGGAGGTGAAGCTGTCGCCGCAGGTCCGCGAGAGCCCGCTCAACGCCGCCATCCCGACCATCCCGATCGATGCCATCCGCGATTTTCTGAGCTCGCCGCGCGTGGTGACCCGTGAACAGATGCACGAGGCGCCCTACCTGCTGACCTTCCTCGATGAGCACCTGGTCGCGGGTTCCGGCAGCCGCGCCTATATCAAGAATCTGACCGACAAGCGCTACGCCGGCTACTCGCTGGTGCGGATGGGCGGTCCGTATATCGATCCCGACAACGGTGACCTGCTCGGCTACGAAGCGACGCCGGTGGGCGATGCCGAGGTGGACAGTTACGGCGACCCCGGCGTCGTCACGCTGACGGCCACGACGCGCGAGGCGCGCGCGGGCGACCGGCTGATCGCGGTGGACGCGCATGTCTACGACGCCAATTTCTATCCGCATGCCCCGGACAAGAAGATCGATGGCAGCATCCTGGCGGTGTTCGACGGCGTGACCCAGATCGGGCAGTACCAGGTGGTGGCGCTCAGCCGCGGCAGCCGCGACGGACTCGACGCCGGCGCCGTGCTGACCATCATGCAGCATGGGCAGGTCGCGCGCGATCCGGTTGCCGGCGGCGAAGTCAAGCTGCCCGGCCAGCCGGCCGGCACGGTGATGGTGTTCCGCACCACGCCGCGCGTCAGCTTTGCGCTGGTGATGGATGAAACCCGCGTCGTGCATGTGTTCGATCGCGTGGTGACGCCGTCCGCCACCACTACGCTGCAATGACGGCGGCGGCGACGCCGCGGCACTGAAAGGTGCGAGCCGAAGCACTCAAGTCCTGGCTGATCCTGATCCGCGCGGAGGGCGTCGGGCCGGTCAGCGTGGCGCGCCTGCTGGCGCATTTCCCGGATGCGGAGGCGGCGCTGCAGGCGGGCCGCAGCGGCTGGCGCAAGGCCGGCCTCGACGGCAAGGCGCAGGCCGGCCTGTCCGCACCCGACCTGTCGCGGGTGGAGTCCGATCTGGACTGGCTGTCCGGCCCGCGTCGCACGCTGGTGACGATCGACGATCCGCGCTACCCGCCGCTGCTGCGCGAATGCGACGGCGCGCCGCCCGCGCTGTTCTGCCAGGGAGACCCCGATCTGCTGCCGCTGCCGCAGCTGGCGATGGTCGGGGCGCGATCGGCGACGCCGCAGGGCATCGAAAACGCGCAGGCGTTTGCCGCCGACCTCGCCGGCCGCGGACTGGTCATCACCAGCGGCCTGGCCATGGGCATCGACGGCGCGGCCCATCGCGGCGCGCTGTCGGTGGACGGCCTGACCCTGGCGGTCTGCGGCACCGGGCTGGACCGAGTGTATCCGGCGCAGCACCGCGAGATGGCGCACCAGATCGCGCAGAAGGGCTTGCTGGTCTCCGAGTTCCCGCCGGGGACGCCGGGCAGGCCGGAGAATTTTCCGCGGCGCAACCGCATCATCAGCGGCCTCAGCCTCGGCGTGCTGGTGGTCGAGGCCGCGCGCGAGTCCGGCTCGCTGATCACCGCGCGCATGGCCAGCGAACAGGGGCGCGAGGTGTTTGCGATTCCCGGGTCCATCCACAACCCGCTGGCGCGCGGCTGCCATGGCCTGATCCGGCAGGGCGCCAAGCTGGTGGAGTCGGCCAACGACATCCTCGAGGAAATCGCGCCGCATATCCGTATTGCGCAGCGCCCGTCAGCGAGCGCCACCGCGGCCGCTGCGATCGATCCGCAGCACCAGGACATCCTCGACGCACTGGGCGACGACAGCCTGAGCGTCGATCAACTGGTGCAACGCACCGGGATGCCGGTGGCCGCCCTGTCCGCGGCCCTGCTGGCGCTGGAACTCGAAGGCCACGCCGCAGTCGTCGATGGTGGCCAGTACCAGCGCCTGCGTCGCCGCCAATAG
>DATMTG010000201.1:0-1899 GCA_035565075.1 Stenotrophobium sp. | reverse complement strand
ATTTTCACCATCGCCAAGCTCGAAGGAATCACGCTATGAATATGCCGTTCAAGCACCGGGCATCCGCGGTCGGACGGTCGGGGCGCGCATGAGCCGCTTACAGAAAACGTTTGCGGCGCTCAAGGCCGCCGGGCGCAAGGCGCTGATTCCCTACATCACCGCCGGCGACCCGCACCCGAAGCACACCGTGGCGCTGATGCACGCGCTGGTGAAGGCCGGTGCCGACGTGGTCGAACTCGGCGTGCCGTTTTCCGACCCGATGGCCGACGGGCCGACGATCCAGCTGGCCTGCGAACGCGCGCTCGCGCACGGGACCAGTCTCTGGCAGGTGCTGGACATGGTTGCCGAGTTTCGCCGCACGGATGCGCAGACGCCGGTGGTGCTGATGGGTTATCTCAACCCGATCGAGATGCGCGGCATAGAGGCATTTGCCGAGCAGGCGCAGCATTGCGGCGTCGATGGCGTGCTGATCGTCGATCTCGCCGCAGAGGAAGCGCCGGCGTATCTGCCGGCATTGCGCGCGCACGGCCTCGACTGCATCTTCCTGCTGGCGCCGACCAGCCCCGACGAGCGGATTGCCGCGGTCGCACGCGAGGCGAGCGGCTATCTTTACTACGTCTCGATCAAGGGCGTGACCGGTGCCGCGACGCTCGAAGTCGGCAGCGTCGCCGCCAAGCTGGCGCAGATCCGCCGGCACACGGAACTGCCGTTGGCCGTCGGCTTCGGCATCCGCGATGCCGCCAGCGCCGCGGCCGTCGCGCGCGTTGCCGATGGTGTCATCATCGGCAGCCTGCTGGTGTCGGCCATCGAGAAACACCAGGCGCAGCCCGAGACCCTGCCGCAGGTCCTGGGCCACCTGTTCGCGCCGATGCGCGCGGCGCTGGATGCCTTATGATGACCGGACATTCGCGGCGCTGAATCGGGCAGGGCACAGATGGAAAATTCCGGGGCTTCCTGGTGACGACCGCTAGAGGACACTGATCTCATGACCAGCTGGCTGGAAAAAATTTCGGGTTCAAAACTGCTGACCACAGGCGCGCGCAAGCGCAATGTGCCGGAGGGCCTGTGGACCAAGTGCGAGAGCTGCCAGTCGGTGCTCTACCGGGCCGAGCTGGAACGCACGCTGGAGGTGTGCCCCAAGTGCGGCGCGCATCGCAACATCACCGCGCGCCAGCGGCTGGATCATTTCCTCGACGCCGAGCCGCGCATCGAAATCGCCGCGAACCTGGCGCCGCGCGATCCGCTGAAATTCCGTGACAGCCGCAAGTACTCCGACCGCATCAGGGAAGCCCAGAACGACACCGACGAACGCGATGCGCTGGTGGTGGTGCGTGGGCAGCTGATGGGCCTGCCGCTGGTGGTCGCCGCCTTCGAGTTCAGCTTCATGGGCGGCTCGATGGGCAGCGTGGTCGGGGAGAAATTCGTCCGTGCGGTGAACGCCAGCCTCGAGTATGGCGTTCCGCTGATCCTGTTCGCCGCCAGTGGCGGTGCGCGCATGCAGGAATCGCTGTTCTCGCTGATGCAGATGGCCAAGACCAGCGCCGCCCTGGCCAGGCTCGCCGAGCGCGGCCTGCCGTTCATCTCGGTGCTGACGCATCCGACCATGGGCGGCGTCTCCGCCAGCCTGGCGATGCTCGGTGACATCAACATCGCCGAACCGAAGGCGCTGATCGGTTTTGCCGGTCCGCGCGTGATCGAGCAGACCGTGCGCCAGAAACTGCCGGAAGGTTTCCAGCGCGCCGAGTTCCTGCTGGAGCATGGCCACATCGACCTGATCATCGATCGCCGCGAGATGCGCGATCGCGTTTACCGCATGCTAGCGATGATGACGCACTTTTCCCCCAGCGTGGCCACCGCGTAACTGCAATAGCGGCCACCCGCTCTCACCGTCTGGTGCTT
>DATMTG010000200.1:0-8079 GCA_035565075.1 Stenotrophobium sp. | reverse complement strand
AGCCCGGCGGTTGCCGGGCTGTAATATGCGATTGCCTTGGGGGAGAACATCGCATCGGGGAACAGATCACTGCGCCACGACCCCACGATGCGACGCCTTCATCCAGGCCGCAAGCGGCAAGCGCACGAACGGTCGCAAACGACAGCCGGACGGTCGCGACCCGGGAGAAAAAATCCACGAGCCACTGCATCCCTGTGCCTGCCGGAGCCTGTATGCTTTGGCCAATGAGTCCTCCTACGCCCGGCGTCATCATCAGCTGACCGCATGATCACCAACCTCGACCGACTCACCCTCAGAGGCAAGCTGCTGCTGATGGTCATGCTGATGAACGGACTGCTGCTGCTGGCGGCCCTGTTCCTGGCGGCGCGGCTGTTCCTGGTCGCGCACAACTACGAGAGTTTCCGCGACTACACCCTGCGTTTCGCCAACGTCTCGTCGGTCACCGAGGATCTCTCGCGGTTGCAGCAGGATCTCAATCGCGACCTGCGCATCGCCGCGGCCGGCAACGCGCGCTGGCCCGATGGCGCAAGTGCGGCAATCGAAGCCGACCTCCGCAGCCTGCGCGTGCGGCTGCAGCTGATCGGACAGGACGCCGACTCGTCGGCCCTGGTCGCCGCCGGCAACGCGCTGTCGGACCAGCTCATGTCCGAGCTGACGCGCACGCCCGACGACCCTGCCGCCCGCTTTGCCGCCCTCGCCACCCTGGCCGACACCGGCTTCGCGCCGCTCTGGAAGCTGCTGCTGCAGGACACGCGCAACGGCATCACCTCGGCCGACAGCGCGCAGGCGGCGATCACGCACGGCGATATCACGACGTTTCAATACGGCCTGGTCGGCATCGGCCTGGCGCTGCTCGCGGGACTGGCGCTGTCCTACGGCATCTTCGACAGCGTCGTGCGCCCGCTGGGCAGTACGCACAAGGCCCTGCTGCAGGTCCTGTCCGGAAATTTCCGCGGCGTGACGTTGCCGCAGCGCGACGACGAAATCGGCGCCATCGGCCGCGTCATCGAGGACATCAAGGCGCGCAGCGAACATGTCCATCACCTCGCCTATTTCGATACGCTCACCGGGCTGCCCAACCGGCTGCGGCTGGCGCGGGTCATCGCCGACACGCAGCGCAACCTCGGCGGCCGTCGCAGCTTCGGCCTGATCCTGATCGGCATCGAGCGCCTCGGCGCCATCAGCTCCGGATTCGGTTCACGCTTCGGCGACGAGGTGCTGCGTGAAATCGTGCGGCGCATCACGCCGCGCCTCGGCCGCGACGGCACGCTCTACCGCTACGGCGGTGCCGCGCTCGCCTGCACGATCCGCGAATGCGGCAACGACCAGGAAGCACGGGAACTGGCGGACGATCTGTGCGGCATGCTGCTCGACGAGATCCGCCAGCCGCTCGAAGTCGACGGCCTCAGCATCCCGATGAATGCCAATATCGGCATCGCCTTCTGGCTGCAGCAGCACGATCGTCCCGACGACATCCAGACCGAGGCCGAAGCCGCGCTGTTCGAGGCGCGGCGACGCGGCGACGGGCTGCCGGTGGTCGCCGAGGTCCGCATTTCCGAGCAGTCACGTCACCGGCTCCAGGTCGCCAGCGATATCCGCAAGGGCATCGCCGCGCAGGAATTCGAGCCGTTCTTCCAGCCGGTGATCGATATCGAGCAGGGCATGACCGTCGGCGCCGAAACGCTGGTGCGCTGGCGTCGCGCCGACGGCAGCATCGTCATGCCGGCCGAGTTCATCGCCATCGCCGAAGAGAGCGAGCTGATCCGCGGCATCACCGACCAGATGACGCATAAGGCCTGCATGCACTTTGCGCAGTGGAACCGCGAGGGGCGGCACCTGCGGCTGGCGTTCAACGTCTCGGCGCGGCTGCTGCAGGCCGGCTTCCAGGACATCGTCCTCAGCGCGCTCGAGCGCTCGGGCCTGCCGCCGGACATGCTGGAGATGGAGATCACCGAGACCGTCCTGATCGGCAACCACGACGATGCCGGAAAACTGCTAACACGGCTGCAGGAAATCGGCCTGCGGCTGTCGCTCGACGACTTCGGCACCGGCTATTCCTCGCTGTCCTATCTCAGCCGTTTCAAGATCGACAAGATCAAGCTCGACAGCGATTTCATCAAATCGCTGTCGGCCGGCGACAAACAGCGCCAGATCGTCGCCAGCGTCATCGGGCTTGCCCAGCGCCTGAACATCGACGTCGTCGCCGAGGGCGTCGAAACGCTGGAGCAGCTCGAAATCCTGCGCGGCATGGGCTGCAAGCTGATGCAAGGCTGGCTGTTCGCCGCCGCATTGCCCGCTCAGGAATTCCCGCACTGGGTCGACAACACCCGCGTCATGCTCGAACAGATGCGCAGGCCCAAGGCGGTCTCCCGCCTCTGAGCTCCACGCCCACGAGCGCTCCGGCTTCACGCGCCGCCAGCACCCGCGGGACGATACGACACGCACGGATGGTGTGCCCTCATCCGGTTCAATTCGCTGCGCCATGCGCCACCCTTCACAGGCAGCCATGAACGCGCCGCCTCGCGTACCCGGCACGAGGTTTCGACAGGACGCTCCACGGGCGTCTTCATGATTGCCCGCGCACAACACCGGACACAAAAAAAGCCCCGGCGCGCTGAGCTGCCGGGGCCTCTTGCTCGTGCGATCAGAACTGGTACTTCACGTAAGCTCTCATCGAGTCGCGGTCGCGCAGCAGGTTCTTCTCGCCGCCGCCGGTGATCCAGTTGTAACCGAAGTCGAACGACAGCGCCGACTTGTAGCGGATTTCCTGCAGGATATCGAAGATCTTGCGGCCGCCGAGGAAATTCTCGGCCGGTCCGGGCGCGTTGCCGTTGACGTCGTGCTTGATCGTCAACTGGGTCTGCAGGCTGATGCCGGGCAGCACGCTCTCGTAACGGATCAGCGAGATGATGTTGTAGCCCCAGGAGAACTTGGTGGCGAAATCGCCCAGCGGCGCCTGGTGCGGGTTGAAGCGCAGACCGTCGGGGCCGGTCACGCAGTTGGCGTTGGTGCTGCACGCCTGCCGCGAACCGTCCGCACCGGAGCCGTCGGCACCGGCCGTGGCCGAGGTATAGGTGCCGCCGTCGCTGGTGATCTGCAGGCGGTCCAGCGAAGGCAGCCCCGGCACCCAAGTCGCGCCGACCTCATACAGGATCAGGATCTGGCTGGCGGCAATCGCGGCCGGCAGGGTGTCGGTCTCGCCCAGCACCTGGGTCGCACCGAGGTCATACTCGAAAGTCTTGAAACGCTCGAAGCCGCGGATATACCCGGGATTGTTGCGATCCAGCGGCTTGGTGAAATCGGTCGGCGAGTTCTGGCCGAGCACGCCGCCACGGTAGGGAATCACGAAGTTCGGGAACGAACGCGCGCTGCCGTCGATGTGGCCGATCGCCAGCGTGAAGGTATCGCAGCCCGCCTGGTTCGGCAGCGTGCAGTTGCCGGGATTGGCATCGCTCTGGCCGTAGGACACCGCATTCTGGATGCCGCCGAGTCCGCCAGGAACCGCACCGCTCAGTTGCTGCAGTAACGGCGCGAGTACGGTCTGCGCTGCGCTCAGGCCGGTGACGCCGGTACCCTGGCAGGTCACGCCGCCCTGACCGCAACTGGTCAGCGTCGGGGCGAATGCCGCCAGCGTCAGGTCGGCCGGGTTGATCTGCAGGGGGGCATTCGGACGATAGGCGACCTCGCCCTGCAGCGACAGCGGGCCGACCGTGGTCTCGAAGCTGGCCCCGAGCAGGTGGATGTCTTCCGGATATTCGATCCAGAGGCTGGCAGTGTCGCCCGGCAGCGCGTCGCTCAGGACTGGTTTGCCGGTCCTGGGATCGGTGCCGAAATTCGGCGCACCGGGCCGCCATTTTTCGGAGTTCTTGATGCCCGTGACCCCCGCCACCAGGGGCAGGTTGTTGCAGGTCAGCAGGAACGACACCGGATCGGTGGCGTTCATGTTCAACGCATTACCGGCCAGCGAGGGATCCCAGTTGTTGCCATTGGCCGGACCGGCGCCGCGCGCACAGCTGGCGCGGCTGGCGAAGGTGCTGGCAAAGGGCAGGCGCGAGTGATAGTTCTCGTAATAGAGTCCGAGGCCGGTGCCGTTGTTGAGCCAGTCGGCGTAGTACTTCAGGGACACGCCATACTGTCCGCCGGTCTTGGGCCTGTGATCCGGCAGGCGCCCGATCGTGCCGGTCAGGGTGGTGATGCCGCTCAGGGGATTCTCCAGCGGCCAGCCGATGCCATAGGGATCGTCCGGCGCCTGGCCGAAACTCAGGTTGCCGAAGTTGACGGCGTTGTTGGTGCCGACGATGTTGTTGCTGGAGTAGAAACTGCCGGCGGCCTGGGCTTCGGTCGGTTTCCACTCGAGCTGGTAGAACGTCTCCAGCGTCGCGCCGTCGAACAGGTCGGTGCTGAGGAACACCATGTTGATCGGCGTGAAAATATCCGCTACCTCGACGCCGACGCGATAGAAGTTGTTGGCGTTGATCGGGTTGGCCGAGTTGATCGAGTTGATCGCGTTGAGCGTGCTCTCGCCCCAGTTCACCGTCTGGCGTCCGATCTTGAAGGTGAAGCTGTGCCCGAAGATCGGCAGGCGGCCGTAGAAATTGAGATCCAGCAGCTGCAGGTCGGTGCCGATCTGCCTGAGCGTCTGCCCGTCCGTGCGCTTGCTGTAGACCACGCCGCCAGGACCGTAGGTGCGTCCGTTGGCGGAATAAAGCTGCGCGAGGCCGGTCGCCGCATGCCCGACGGTGGCGGCATTCTCCGGCGTGATTTCGTTGGGGTGGTACTCGGTGAAGTTGTTGTTGACCCAGTCGTAGAAGTACAGCGTCTTGGCAAAGATGCCGAAGTTGCCCATCTTCAGCGAAAGATCCTGCGTGACCTTGGCGACACCGGAGGTCAGGTCGCCCTTGTTGTAGTTGAGGTCGCCCTGGTCGTTGTTGTTGGAGTAGGCGCCCGGCGCGTGCTCCAGGATTTGCGAGGGCTGGAACTGGTTCTTGTACAGGCCCTGGCAGGAATAGCCCGCCGAATTGGGATCGGTGCTGGCGCAGACGTTGGGATTGAGATGTCCCTTGCCGATCAGGTCGCTGGCCTGCTTCTGCATGCGCATGTTGGCGCCGACGGTGATGGTCGTGTTGAGCACGCCATCGATTTCCTGGTCGCCGAAGAAAGGCAGGGAAAACTGCACGGCCCAGGCTGGCGCCATCATGGCCCCGAGCAGCAGCGCCGCTCCCAGCTTCAATGAACCCGAACGGACTGATGCATGAATGCTCATCGCAAGACTCCCCCGCTTATCGTATCGGACCGTCAGGCGGTCGCTTGTTGCTCCTGGGCATGTCCCCGGCAGTCGCCGGACCATGCGCTCGCATAGCGGAAATTACCAGTAAATTCCCGTTCTTCGCAACAAAACTCAAAGTAATCTCAATCGGCGGGCCGGAGATGGCAGGCGCGCCGCAAATCGCCGTCCCGCTGCAATTGAGGCATCCGCTCGCTGCAAACCGGCTCGGCATAGCGGCAACGCGGCTGGAACGGGCAGCCCGGCGGCAGGCGCGAAAGATCGGGCGGCGCGCCCGGGATCGCCTGCAGGGGGCCGTTCGCCGCCAGTCCGGCACTTGGCCGCGAGCGCAGCAATCCGCGCGTATAGGGATGCGTGGCGCGACCCAGCAGCTGCCGCGTCGGGCCCTGCTCCATGGTCTGCCCCGCGTACATCACCAGCGCCTCGTCGCAGAGTTCGGCCACGACCCCGAGATCGTGGGTGATCAGCAGGATCGCCAGCCCCATTTCCCTGCGCAGTCCGGCCAGCAGGTCGAGGATCTGGGCCTGGATGGTCACGTCCAGCGCAGTGGTCGGCTCGTCGGCGATCAGCAGTTTCGGATGGCACAGCAGGGTCATGGCGATCATCACGCGCTGGCGCTGCCCCCCCGACAGTTCGTGCGGGTACTGCCGCAGGCGCGCGCGCGCATCGGGCACGCGCACGGCATCGAGCATCTGCGCGCTGGCGTCGAGCGCGGCCGCCCAGGCCAGCCCGCGATGCTGCACCAGCACCTCGGCCATCTGCGGACCGATGCGCAGGTAGGGGTTGAGGCAGGTCATCGGGTCCTGGAAGATCATGCCGATCTCGGCGCCGCGCAGGGCGTTCATCTTGCCGGCCGGCAAACCCAGCAGCTCCTGCCCGTCGTAGCGAACGCTGCCGCTGACTTCGGCATTGCCCGCGAGCAGGCCCATCACCGCCAGCGCGGTCTGGCTCTTGCCGGAACCGGACTCGCCAACGATGCCCAGCGTCGCGCCAGGCGCCAGTTCCAGGCTCAGGCCATTGACCGCGCGGACGACGCCGTCGGGCGTGTTGAACCGCACCGTCAGGTTTTCGAGGGCCAGCAGGCTCACCGGTCGTGCGGATCGAGGGCATCCCTCAGTCCGTCTCCGATGAAGTTGAAGCAGAACAGCGTCGTCGCCAGGAAGCCGGCCGGGAAAATCAGCGCCCATGGCGTGGTCTGCATGTCGCGCGCGCCGTCATTGACCAGCGCGCCCCAACTGGTCGCCGGCTCCTGCACGCCGAGGCCGAGAAAGCTCAGGAACGACTCCACCAGGATCACCTGCGGAATCGTCAGGGTGACGTAGACCACGACCACGCCCAGCACATTTGGCACGATGTGGCGGCGGATGATCCGGAATGGCGATGTGCCCGAGACGATCGCCGCGTCGATGAACTCGCGCCGCTTCAGGCTCAGGGTCTGGCCGCGGACGATGCGCGCCATGTCGAGCCAGTTGACCGCACCGATGGCGACGAACATCAGAATCAGATGACGACCGAACAGCACCATCAGCAGAATCACAAAAAACATGAAGGGCATCGCATAGAGGATGTCAACGATGCGCATCATCACGTTGTCGAGGCGGCCGCCAAAATATCCCGCGATCGCGCCCCAGCTCACGCCGATCACCAGCGACACCAGCGTCGCCACCACGCCGACCATCAACGAGATACGGCCGCCGTAGAGCGTGCGAACAAACAAGTCGCGGCCGAGACTGTCAGTGCCGAACCAGTGTGAGCCGGCCAGGCTCGGCGCTGCGCCCCAGCTGCCATCGAAATCAATGTAGTCATAAGGCCACGGACTCAACCACGGCCCCAGCAGCACCAGCAGTACGATGGCACCCAATATCAGCAGCGCGGCGATGGCGAGAGTGTGCCGTCGCAGTCGACGCCAGGCGTCCTGCCAGAGACTGCGTCCAGCGACCGGCTTGGGTAAGCGGCTCATTCGGGTCGCGCCCGTGGATCGAGCATGCCGTACAAGATATCCACCAGAAAATTGAACACGACCACCAGCACGCCGTAGAAAATCACCACCCCCATCACCAGCGTGTAATCACGGTTCAGCGCCCCTTGAACGAAATAGCGGCCGATGCCAGGAATCACGAAAATCTGCTCGATCACCACCGAGCCGGTGATGATGCCAGCCACCGCTGGCCCCAGATACGACAGCACCGGCATGAACGCCGGCCGCAGTGCGTGGCGCAGAATCACGATGCGCTCCGGCAAGCCTTTAGCGCGTGCGGTACGGATGAAATTCGCGTGCAGCACCTCGACCATACTGCCGCGCATGATGCGCGCGATGTAGGCGATCTGTGGCGCGGCCAGCGCCAGCACCGGCAGCAGCAGATGCTGCGCGCCACCGTCCCAGCCGCCCGCGGGCAACCAGTGCAGCGTCACCGCGAATAACAGGATCAGCAGCGGCGCAATCACGTAATTGGGAATTGAGATGCCGGTCATCGCCAGACTCATCACACAATAGTCGAGCCAGGAATTCTGTCGTATCGCGGCGTAGATGCCAGCGCTGCAGCCGAGCAGCAGCGCCAGCAGCATCGCCAGACTGCCGATCTTCATCGACACCGGAAAGCCTTCGGCAATCAGCTCATTGACCGAATGATCAGAATATTTGAACGAAGGCCCGAGATCGCCGTGCGCGAGTTGATCGAGATAGCGGACATACTGCCGCCACAGCGGTTCGTCGAGATGGTAGGCGTGATCGAGTTCGGCGCGCACCTCCGGCGCGACACTGCGCTCGCTGTCGAACGGTCCGCCCGGCGCCACGC
>DATMTG010000199.1:0-3526 GCA_035565075.1 Stenotrophobium sp. | reverse complement strand
TCCGCCCGACTGCGGCGTCGGCTTGATCACCGGGTAGGGCTGCACGAACATCGTCCGCGCCAGCTGCGGCAGCTTGGCGCGCACGGCGGCGGCATCGCGCGCCAGCTCACGCACCTGCGGCGGCAGGTATTCCGGCAGCCCGCGCGTGGAAAACCCCAGCAGCGCGATGCCGGCGTGCTGCTGGCGCTGGGCCTGCTGCACCACGGTCATCATCGCGCCCATCGAGTGCCCGATACCGAGCGTGGTCAGCGCCGGCAGTGCGGGGATCGCCGGCGACAGCGAACCGTCGCGCAGCTGCTGCACGACCTGCCCGGTGGCATTGGCATTGGCCGACGCGACGATCTCGGCGGTCAGCGCGTAGCCATCCGCCGGGCGGTCGCTGTCGCCGATGCCCAGGTGGTCGAGCGCGACGACGATGAATCCGCGCGCCGCCATCTGCCTTGCGAAGCTGAAGCTGCGCCCGGGATCGTCCTCGACCGGCAGATCGAAATAGCGCCGCGACATGCCGCCACCCGGCAGGCAGACCAGCGCGATCGCCGGCGCGGTGGCGGTCAAGTCCGCGGGGGCCCAGACCTCGCCGGCGATGCGCAGCGCCGGTTCGCCGGGCAGTTGCACGCCGGCATCGAGATGCAGTCTGGCCGTGATGATGTCCATGTTGCGCGCGGCCGTTACCCTTGAGCCCGCGCGTCAGGCTTTGGCGAGAATCGCGCCGGCCATGCCGGAGGACACCAGCACGTGGTTCACGGTCTTCTTCGTCACCTGGTTCACCGAGGTACCGCGCACCTGGCGCACGCCTTCGGCCATGCTGTTCATGCCGTGGATGTAGGCCTCGCCCGCCAGCCCGCCGTGGGTGTTGACCGGCGTGGCGCCGTCGATCGCCATGCCGCCGGCCTTGACGAACGCCGCGGCCTCGCCCGGCTTGCAGAAGCCGTAGGCTTCAAGCTGCAGCAACACGTGCGGGCTGAAGGCGTCGTACAGCATCGCCGCCTGCATGTCGGACGGCTTGAGGCCGGTCATCTCCCACAGGCGTCTGGCGACGCCGCGCGCCTCCGGCATCACGGTCATGTCGTCGTGATGGAAATTGGCGATGACTTCGACGTTGAACGGAATCGACTGGCAGGCGCCGAGGATCTGCACCGGCGGCTGCTTGAGATCGCGCGCGCGCTCCAGGCTGGTGACCAGCAGGGCCACGCCACCGTCGCTCTCCTGGCAGCAGTCGAGCAGGCGCAGCACCGGCTCCATGATCCACTTCGAGTTCTGGTGGTCCTCGACGGTGATCGGCTTCTGGTAGAACCACGCGTTGGGGTTGGTGGCGGCGTACTTGCGTTGCTGCACGCAGACGTGCGCGAGGTCGGCGTTGGTCAGGCCGTATTTCCACATGTAGCGCTGCGCCTGCAGCGCGCCCCAGCTGGCCGGCGTCATCGCGCCGAACGGGATGTTCCACACCAGCGTGCCGGTGCTGTGTCCGCCCGAGAACCCCTTGGCATCGGTCGGGTTCTGGCCAAAGCGGTACTGCGAACGCTCGTTCATCGCGCGCCAGATCAGCACGTTCTTGCACACGCCGGCATTGACCAGCGCCATAGCCTGGAAAATCGTCGCCGCCGCCGCCGCGCCGCCGCCGGGGATGCGCGCGGTATACGCCAGGTCCTTCACGCCCAGGCAGCGCGAGAGCTGGATCTCGTCGCTGTTGTCGATGGTGAAGGTGATCATGCCATCGATGTCGCGCGGGTCGACGCCGGCATCGCGGCAGGCCGACAGCGAGCACTCCGCTGCGAGCTGCAACTCGGTGCGCCCGGACTCCTTGGAAAATTCGGTCGCGCCAATGCCGGCAATGGCGGCTTCGGTAAATGTACGGGCCATGTCGGTCTCTTATTTCTGGCGCGGCCTGAACACCGGCACCTTGTGATTGTTCATCGTCGCTTCGAACAGCACTTCGACTTCCATATCCTGTTTCAGGTCCTCGAGCTTGACGCCGACGACGTTGGAGACGAAGCGCGTGCCTTCCTGCAGCTCGATCACCGCCACGATCGGCGGCTCGCGGAACCCGAACGGAGGCGGATGCCGCGGCATGCACCAAGAATGCACCGTGCCATAGCCCGAAAGCCTCACATACTCGCGCTTCAGGCTGTGGCAGTGCGGGCACATCGGCCGCGGCGGAAAACGGAACCTGCCGCAGTCGCTGCATTTTTCGCCGATGAATTCTTCGCGATCGGCCGCCGCCCAGAAATCCTTGGCATCGGGGGTCACGATCGGCGCGAGGCGGATCGGCCTGGGCGCAGCGGGGGGAGCAGCGGAGTCGGTCATGGGGCATCCGGCAATGACTGGAATATGCCCGACTATAGCCTGAGCCCGTGGCCTCTCAAATGGTGCAAATGGATGAGTCCGTCAGCGACGACCGGGCTGCGACCCGAATCAGACGGGGCTCAGCTTGCGACGGAAAAAAGCCAGCCGGCGATGCTGCAGGCGCATCGACAGTTCCAGCGCCCGCAGTTCCATGCGATGCCGCAGGTCGCTGTTGTCCCATTTCTGGATCAGCTGCTCGCGGGCACTGGCGAGCTTCTCCGCCTGCAACTGGGCCCAGCGCGACATCATCTCGCTGTAGTGATTCCACTCGACATCGAGCTGCGCCTTCAATTCATCAAAGCGGCGCGACGAGTGCCGCGATGCGCGGCCCATCGCGTCCCGAGCACGCTCGAACTGGCACAGCACACGCGCATGCTGGATCTTGAACTCCGGCACCCGGCGCAGGTCACGGGCCAGGCCGAGGTAGGCACAGGCCGCGATCCACCACTTGGTCGGATCGAGATGCCACCAGCGGATGCCGTTGCGGTAATCCCACTGGAAGTGGTGATGGTAGTTGTGATAACCCTCGCCCATCGTCAGCAAGGCAATCAGGTCGTTGTCGCGCGCCGTGTTGGTGGTGGTGTAGGGCTGGCGACCCCAGATGTGCGCCAGCGAATTGATGAAGAACGTCAGGTGGTGGCTGGCGAACAGGCGCAGGAACCCCGTCACCAGCACGAACCCCCACAGGTCGCCGTAGACCGCGCCCAGCAACAGGACCAGGCCGAAGTTGGAACCGAAGGCAAACCACAGGTAGTGCTTGTGCTGGAACATCACCACCGGGTCTTCCAGCAGATCGGGCGCACGTTCGAACTGCAGACGCGAAGAGGGGTGATCGCGCAGCATCCAGCCCAGGTGCGAAAACCAGAAGCCGCGCCGGGCGGAATACGGATCCTGGTCGACATCGTCGACATGCGCATGGTGCCGGCGATGACCGGTGGCCCAGATCAGGATGCTGTTCTGCACCGCCATGCCGCCAAAGACGGCGTAGAACCATTTCAGCGCCGGGTGCGCCTTGTATGCGCGATGCGCCCACAGCCGGTGGTAGCCGGCGGTGATCGACAGCTCGTTGAGCAGCAGGAATGCCAGCGCCCACAGCCACGGCGCCAGGGATACGTCACGGAACCAGAGATAGGCCGGCAGCACCGACAGCACCGGCAGTGCCGTCAGCGACAACATCAGGGCC